>CAMURX010000015.1 GCA_947097615.1 uncultured Neisseria sp.
TCAGCCGCGCCCTGCTGTACACCGCCGTCACCCGCGCGCGCGAACGTTTTGTATACGCAGGTAGCCGCGAATCCTTCGCCGCCGCCTGCGCCAACACCGAAACCCGCCGCACCGCCCTGCGCGAATTCTTGGCGGCAGGGTAGGGCGGCAGACTGTTTTTCTGTATTAAAGGCCGTCTGAAAAGCCTTTTGCCGTTGAAGCTGCGCTTTCAGAAACGTCATTCCCGTGTAGGCAGGAACGGCCTTCGTCCACCCCAAACTAGGAAAATTCCATGAACGAAGAATACAGATACGCCGACCGTTTCAACACCGTCCACCTTTGGTTGGGCACGTTTGCCGGCACACAGGAAGAGTACGAACGCTATTTCGGGCAGGACGACCTGAACGAAGGCGAAATCTGCCCTTTCTGCCGCGACATCGGCCTGAATGCCGAATTATGACGAAGACTATAACAGCCTGCATCAAGGATAACGGCTGCGGCGGGCATAAAAAGGCCGTCTGAAAACGGGAAAACCAGTTTTCAGACGGCCTTTTTTGGGGTATCAAATTTAAGAATCCGGCTTGTGGCTGCTAAATAAATTGACAAACTGTACTAATTATTAAAATTAATAGTTAAGTAAGGCTTTGGCGAGTTAAAAAGGCTAGATTGAGAAAGACAATCCTCTTTGCTACAGGAGAAAAAAGAAATAGAAATACGAATATTTTTATTTTTTTCTATTAGATTTAATGATTCTTTGATAAAAAAGTCAGTACTGGTCATACATGACGAATATATATTTAAGGCAATTCCAGATTTCAAAGGCTCAATTAACATATGCTCATTTTGACAAGTTTTATTTTCTTTCCTATATAATTCATGATGTTTAATTATATCCAATCCATCAGAGTAAAAAGTCCTATCTTCACAGCCATTTAACAGGAGAAAACAGGATAAACAAAAAAGTATATTTAAAATATTAAATAGAATATTTTTGTATCTGAAAATCATTATATTGCCTTTGTTTAAGGAGTTGTACTGGAGTTGTCCTGCATTTTATACCATTCTCGCAGGATCTTAAGCTGCAGGGACGGTGTACCGAAAGTTAAACCCAAATTCCTATTTTTCCATCTGCATATCCTCAGAAATAATTAAGAAAGGAATCTCTTATGGATAAAGAAATTAAAATTTGCCCAAGATGTGAGCAAGGCTACCTTTATCATGCAAAGCCTAAATATTTCTCTGGGGAGGTCATTTTATGCGATGAATGTTATGCTATGTGGCTTGGGGATATGAAAATTTTTTACGGACAATATGGAAAAGATTTTTATGATTATCATGAGTTTATGAAAGATAAAGGCATAGAAGAAATAAATATGTGGGAAGGAGAGCTTTTTGATCACCCATATTATGAGGATGAAAAATTTAAATAATTGATTTTCTGTTCCCCGAATTTGGGAAATACGATGATATTTTAAACCCAAATATTATTTAAAGTAGCAATAGGCCGTCTGAATATCCGTTTTAGATAGGCATCATTCCCCTGTCCGCCCGCACCGTCCCGCTTGACGAGCTGCTGTCCGAAGCCGCCGTAGACGCAGACGCCCTGGACGCCGTGCGGCAGAAATGCCGCGCACTCGGCCTGTGCGAAGGCAACGCCGTCTTGTGGTATTCTGCCCCCGAGCTGAATATCGACGCCGGCAAAAGCTACAACGGCCTGCACCACATCGGCGAATTTCCCTGCGACTGACCTCCCTTTTCTCCAATCTGTGACACCATGCCCACCGCCACCTTCTACACCCACGTTTCCGACCCCGCCGCCTTCGCCTGCCGCCTTGTCCGCCGCGCCGCGCAAAACCCCGAGCCGCTGCTGGTGTGGACGCAGGAGCTCGGCGAACTCGAAAGCCTCGATCAAGCCCTGTGGCGCGACCCGCCCGAGGGTTTTCTGCCGCACGAAATCTGGCAGACCGACGCGGCCTTTCCGCAGGGCGTTCCCGTCGTCCTCGCCTGCGGCGCGCAACTGCCGCCGCTGCCTGCGGGCACCGTCGTTCTCAACCTCAGCCAAGACTTTTGGACGCAGGCCGCGCCGCCACCCCTGCGCGTGCTGGAAATCGTCGGCAGCAGCCTGGAAGAGCTGGCCGCCGCCCGCGACCGTTTCCGCGCCTACAAACAGGCAGGCTTCACGCTTAAACACCACAATATGCAGGGAAAGGCCGTCTGAAAACATGGACCAGCCCGACTTCTTCGGCATCCCCAGCCCCTGTATCGGCGTCTGCCGCGCCAACAACAAAGGCTACTGTGTCGGCTGCCTGCGCAGCCGCGAAGAGCGTCACAACTGGCTAAAAATGACCGACGGCGAACGCCACCAAACCATGCGCCTGCTCGCCCTGCGCCGCAAAAAAGTCGAACAGGCCAAATGGGAAAAAAGCCGCGATTTCGGCGTGGCACCCGAACAGGAAGACCTGGATTTCGATTTCGATTGAGGCCGTCTGAAAAAGGCCGCTCCCGCCTACGCGGGAATGATGTTTCTGAAAACGCAGCTTCAACGAAAACGAAGCCAAAACCGTGAAAGGAGCAAAACATGAAAACCGTCCGCACCGCGATTCTGCTGCTGCCGCTCTTGGCCTGCGCCTGCGTGTACAGCGAAACCCCCTACGGCCGCTACGCCGCCATCGACCTGCCCGTCGAAAACCGCACCGTTATCAACAAAACCGTCACCGTCAACGCCCCGCCGGGCACCACCGTTATCTACGGCGATACCACGCCCGCCTCGGCCTACTACGGCCAAGACTGCTACTACGACCGTTACAACCGCCGCCGCTGCTACCCGCGCAACCCGCCGCCCGAGCGCGACGTCTACCGCATCCAAGGGCAGGGCGGCAGCATCAGCCAAAGCTACCAAGGCAGCGGCTATTCCGTCGGCGGCTACATCCGCCACGTGCGCTGACGCGCCCGAGGCCGTTCCCGCCTACACGGGAATGACGTTTCTGAAAGTGTGGCGGCCGTTTGAAAAAGACGCGGAATTTTGCCTTTTCACGTCATTGTCTTATCGTTTGCGTGCGGCAAAACTGTCTGCGCCGCGTTGACATCGCGCCGCCGCCTGCGTATAGTGCGCGCTTTCTGCACGGAGTAATGGCTGAGAGGCTGAAGGCACTTCCCTGCTAAGGAAGCATGTGGGGTCAACCTGCATCGAGGGTTCGAATCCCTCTTACTCCGCCAAGCAATCCGCGAAGCCCCTGATTCTTTCAGGGGCTTCGCTTTTACCGTTTGTGCAAACGAATAAAAGAACACCATGTCACCCTTCCGCATCCTCTTTTCCCTTCTCGCCGCCTGCCTGCTTTTGGCCGCCTGCAACCGCAGCGAAACGCCCGCGCCGTCCACCGTGACTCTGCGCGGCGAAACCATGGGCACAACCTACACCGTCAAATACGTTTCAGACGGCCTCAAGCAAACCCCCGCGCCGCAGGAAGTGCAAAAACAGCTCGACGGCCTGCTGGAAGAAGTGAACCGGCAGATGTCCACCTACCGCGAAGATTCCGAAATCAGCCGCTTCAACCGCATGCGCGACACCGGCCGCCCCATGCCCGTGTCCGCCGATTTCGGTTTTGTCACCGCCGAAGCCGTGCGCCTGAACGGGCTGACCGGCGGCGCGCTGGACGTCACCGTCGGGCCGCTGGTCAACCTGTGGGGCTTCGGGCCCGACAAAAGCGTCAGCCGCGAGCCGTCGCCCGAACAGATTGCCGCCGCCTCGCGCGTCACCGGCATAGACAAAATCGCCCTCGGCGGCACGAGTGATGCCCCCACGCTGGCCAAAGCGCAGCCCGAAGTCTATTTGGATCTGTCGTCCATCGCCAAAGGCTACGGCGTCGACAAACTCGCCCTGCATCTCGAAAGCCTCGGCATCGGTAACTATCTGGTGGAAATCGGCGGCGAGCTGCGCGGCAAAGGCAAAAACGCGCAGGGCGAAAGCTGGCGCATCGGCATCGAGCAGCCGCAGATTGTCCAAGGCGGCGGCGCGCAGATTATCGTCCCGCTCGACAACCGTGCCATCGCCACCTCCGGCGACTACCGCAACTTCCACACCGACGCGCACGGACGCCGCCTGTCGCACATCATCGACCCGCAGCGGCACGAACCCATCAGCCACAATCTCGCCTCCGTCAGCGTGATTGCCGACACGGCCGCCACCGCCGACGGCCTCTCCACCGCCCTGTTCGTCCTCGGCGAAGAGCGCGGCCTCGAACTTGCCGAAAAACAGGGTTTGGCAGTATTCTTCATCGTCCGCGAAGGCGGCGGCTACCGCACGCAGACCAGCTCCGCCCTCAAAAAAATGCTCGCGCAGGAACAACCATGAACACCATCCTCCTCACCTTCGGCCTGTTTTTAATCGTTATCCTCGCCATGTCCGTCGGCTATATTTTTTCCAAACGCAGCATCAAAGGCAGCTGCGGCGGCATCAGCGCGCTGGGCATGAAAAAAATGTGCGACTGTGACACCCCGTGCGACACCTTGCAGAAAAAACTGGACGAAGCGCAGGCGCAGGGCGGCGGCATCCGCGTCGACTCCTGAACAGTCCGCCCGAAACAGCCCGTCCCCGCTTTGGCGGGGATGATATTTTTACAAACGGCCACACAGAAAACCGCCCGCCATGCACACAGCAGAACACACACAGCCCGCCCCCGATTCCGCATACCAAGGCACGCGCCGCCTGTCCGTTGCCCCCATGCTCGACTGGACCGACCGCCACTACCGCTACATGGCGCGGCAGATCAGCCGCCACACCTGGCTTTACACCGAAATGATCAACGCCGGCGCGGTGGTGTACGGCGATCCCGAACGCTTTTTGCTGAAAGACGACTGCGAAAATCCCGTCGTCCTGCAACTGGGCGGCAGCGAGCCCGCCGCCCTGGCGCAGGCAGCAGCAAAGGCGGCGGCCTACGGCTACGACGAAATCAACCTCAACTGCGGCTGCCCCAGCCCGCGCGTGCAGAAAGGCGCGTTCGGCGCCTGCCTGATGAACGAGGTTGCGCTGGTGGCCGACTGCCTCAACGCCATGCAGGATGCCGCACCCGACTGCGCCGTGACCGTCAAACACCGCATCGGCGTCGAGCGGCAGACCGAATACCAAACCGTTGCCGATTTCGTCGGCACGCTGGCGGAAAAAACCGCCTGCAAAACCTTTGTCGTCCACGCCCGCAACGCCTGGCTTAACGGCCTCTCGCCCAAGGAAAACCGCGAAGTGCCGCCCTTGAAATACGAATATGTCTACCGCCTCAAACGCGAGTTTCCCGTGCTGGAAATCATCATCAACGGCGGTATCAAAACCAATGAAGAAATCGCCGCCCACCTGCAACACGTCGACGGCGTGATGGTCGGGCGCGAGTGCTACCACAACCCGATGATTATGCGCGACTGGGATAGGCTGTTTTACGGCGATGCCCGCGCAGCCGTCACCCACGCCGAATTGGCAGGCCGTCTGAAAGACTACGCCGCCGCCCAGCTTGCCGCCGGACGCGGCAGCATCCTGCGCCACATGGCGCGCCACTACCTCGGCCTGATGCACGGCCTCAACGGCGCGCGCCGGTGGCGGCGCATGCTCTCCGACGCCGCCCTGCTCAAAGACAACGACCCCGGTTTGATTCTGCGGGCGTGGGCGGAAGTGGAAAAAGCCGACGCTTTGCCGGTAAACCCGCAGGCCGTCTGAAACGGCAAACCTGCCGCGCGCATTCCTCCCGCTTGTGGCACAATCCGCCTCCCTTCTTCTCACCGCAGGCCGCGCGAAACTTTCAGACGGCCGCCAACCCGAAAGGAAACCCGATGGACGCACTCGACCTTCTCACCACCCGCCGCTCCGTGCGCGAACTCACCGAGCCCGCCCCCGACGAACTCGAACTGGAAACCGTCTTCCAGGCCGCCACGCAGGTGCCCGACCACGGCGGCCTCACCCCGTGGCGTTTTGTCGTGATACAGGGTGACGAAGCCAAAGCCCGCTTCCGCCGCGCGCTGGAAGAAACCGTCGTGCAAATGAAGCTCGGCGACGAGTCCATGAAGAAAACGGAAAAAGTCGCCAACTTCGCGCCGATGGTGATCGCCGTGATCTCCAAAATCGCCGTCGGCGCGGAAAAACCCAAGCCCGAATGGGAGCAGTTTCTCAGCGCGGGCGCAGCCGCCTACGCCGTGCAGCTCGCTACCAACGCCCTGGGCTACGACAACGTCTGGATTACCGGCCTGTGGTGCGGCAGCCCCGTTTTGCGCGAAGCAATGGGCTGCGGCGAAAAAGACAAAATCATCGGCTTCATCATGGTCGGCACCGCGCAGCACGACTTCCCGAAAGAAGAGAAAAACACCGATTTGGAACCATTCGTTACCTATTGGTAAACCCCGCAAAAGGCCGTCTGAAAGTTTTCAGACGGCCTCAATACGCAACACAAACAGGAAACAGGAAAACCATGCGCCAATATCTCGACCTGATGCGCCACGTCCTCGAGCACGGCAGCGACAAATCCGACCGCACCGGCACCGGCACCCGCTCCGTTTTCGGCTACCAGATGCGCTTCAACCTGCAACAGGGCTTTCCGCTCTTAACCACCAAAAAACTGCACCTGCGCTCCATTATCCACGAGCTGTTGTGGTTTTTGCGCGGCGACACCAACATCAAATACCTGCACGACAATAATGTCACCATCTGGGACGAGTGGGCCGACGAAAACGGCGAACTCGGCCCGGTGTACGGCTACCAGTGGCGCAGCTGGCCGACGCCCGATGGCGGCAGCATCGACCAAATCGCCAATTTGGTTGACCAAATCAAACGCAACCCCGACAGCCGCCGCCTGATCGTTTCCGCCTGGAATCCCGCGCTGGTCGACGAAATGGCGCTGCCGCCCTGCCACGCCCTGTTCCAGTTTTACGTGGCCGACGGAAAACTCTCCTGCCAGCTCTATCAGCGCAGCGCCGACATCTTTCTCGGCGTGCCTTTCAACATCGCCAGCTACGCCCTGCTTACCATGATGATCGCCCAAGTCTGCGGCCTGCAAGCGGGCGAATTCGTCCACACTCTCGGCGATGCGCACCTTTACAGCAACCACTTCGAGCAGGCCAAGCTTCAGCTCACCCGCGAACCGCGCCCGCTGCCGAGCATGACCCTGAATCCGGCGGTGGACAATCTGTTCGACTTCAAATACGAAGATTTCGAACTAAGCGGCTACGAGCCGCATCCGCACATCAAAGCAGCGGTGGCCGTCTGAAAAAAGGGAAGGCCGTCTGAAACCCTGTTTCAGACGGCCTTTTGCATTCGGGCGGACAGCTTTGCAAACCACCGCAGGCCGTCTGAAAGACAAGCAGGCTGCCGTAGCCGCGTTTGTGCCCCTCAGGGCTGCGTTCGGGTTTTGCGCCGATTGCCGCCCGATCCTTCGGCAGACGCAGACAAGGGCAGGGCGGATTTTGGCTTTGCCAAGGTTTCAGACGGCCTTTTGCATCCGTAAGGCCGTCTGAAAACACGACGGGTTCGGGTAGCATAAAGCACCGTTTGTGCACCGCCGCCCTTTTTCAGACGGCCTCCGTTCCGCAGCGCCGTGTGAGGCGGTGTTATAATCGCGCCGTTTTTTGTTTGGCCGCCGCCGGGCGGCCGTTTTGTATGGCACACGGATAGGGATATGGAAAAGAAAATACCTTTGGGCAACCGGCAGACGGCATTCCTGCTGGCGACGCTGACGGCGATTATGCCGTTTTCGGTCGACGCCTATCTGCCGGCGGTGCTGTCGCTGGCCGACGATTTGCACGTCAATGTGCATCTGATCGAAAAAAGCATGAGCAGCTTTATGTTCGGCGTGGCTTTCGGCCAGCTGCTCGGCGGCGCGGTGTCCGACGTGAAAGGGCGCAAAACCGTGGCTCTGGCCGGTTTGGCGCTGTATGCCGCCGCCTCGGTCGCGCTGACGCTGCTGCAAAGCATCGACCAACTGATCGGGCTGCGCCTGATACAGGCTTTCGGCGGCGGCATGGCGGCGGTGATGGCGGGGGCGGTGGTGCGCGATTTCTACGAAGGCCGCGAGGCGGCGCAAATGTTCGCGCTGATCGGCATCGTGATGATGTCCGCGCCGCTGGTGGCGCCCATGCTCGGCTCGGCCTTGCAGCAGCTCGGCGGCTGGCGGCTGATTTTCGCCTTTCTCGCCGCCTATTCGATAACCGTGTTTCTGCTGGTGGCGCGTTTTCTGCCGAAAACGGCGGCCAAAGGGCGGATAGACAGGGCGTTTTTCGGCGGCATGATCCGCCGCTACATCCAAGTGCTGCAAACGAAAAGCGCGCTGGGCTTTCTCTTTTTCCAGGCGTTCAGCTTCGGCTCGATGTTCGTGTTCCTCACCGAATCGCCCTTTGTCTATATGAAGCTCTACGGCCTGACGCCGCACGCCTACGCCTGGGCGTTCGGCTGCAACATCATCACGATGGGTACGTTTAACCGCATCACTGCCTGGCGGCTGAAAAACGGCAGCAACGCCGAAGACATTCTGCTTTGGGGCTTGGGCATCCAGCTGGCGGCCAATGCGGCGCTGCTGGGCGCGGTGGCGGCCTTCGGCGGCATGCCGCCTTTCGCGCTGGCGGCGGCCTGCGCCATGTTGTCGGTTGGAACGCAGGGCTTGGTAACCGCCAACACACAGGCCTGCTTCATGAGCCGCTTCCGCGAAATCGGCGGCAGCGCCAACGCCCTGCTGATGGCGTCCACCTCGATGATCGGCGCGGGCATGGGCTGGCTGGCAACCGAGCTGCACAACGGCACGGCCTATGTGATGTCCGCGCTGATGCTGTGCGCCACTTTGGCAGGCTGCGTGCTGCTCTACGCCTTTTCGCGCAACGCCTGGCAAAAAGGTTGAGCGTCCGAGCGCTTGGCAGCTTTGAGGCCGTCTGAAAAACGGAATAAGCGTTTTTCAGACGGCCTTTTTGTACCGCTCGCGCCGCTTCCGAGCTCGATTGCAGATGCGGAAAGGCCGTCTGAACAATACGGCCGGCGCTGCGGCGGTTCTTTCAGACGGCCTTTCGGGTTTCAGATTGATTTGAGTTGATTTGAGGCCGTCTGAAACCTGTCGGAGCAACAGCATTCCCTCTCCCGCTTGCGGGGGAGGGCTAGGGTGGGGGATCTTGCCGCTGCGGCGGCTTTTGCAGGACACCCGCAAAATGCAGTTCTGCAAACTGCCATCCCCACCCTGACCCCCGGGCTTTGGCGCAGGGGAGGGGGTAGGTGCGTGGTGGGATTTTCGGTTTCAGACGGCCTCTTCCAGCCACACGGCGCTGACCATGCGTCCCGTCTGTCCGTCGCGGCGGTAGGAGAAGAAAGTGTCGCGTTCGAGAACGGTGCAGTGCGTGCCGCCGTAGATTTGCGTCACGCCTTCGCGGCGCAGGGCGAGGGTGGCGAGGGCGTAGATGTCGGCGAGGTATTTTCCGCCGCCGATGTCGGTGAAAGCCGCTTCGGCGGCGGGATCGCGCAGGCAGAACGTGTCGAAAACGTCCTGCCCGACTTCAAAGGCATCCGGGCCGATGGCGGGGGCGAGGTAGGCGAGGATGTCGGTGGGGTTGGCCTGCATGGCGGCGACGGTGTTTTGCAGGATGCCGCCTGCCAGTCCGCGCCAGCCCGCGTGGGCGGCGGCGACGCAGCGACCGTCGGCGGTGCAGAAAAGGACGGGCAGACAGTCGGCGGTCATTACCGCGCAGGCCGCCTTGCCGCTACAGTCGATGGAGGCGTCGGCGTCGGTTAACATGGTCAGTGCGTCGGCGGCAGCAACGACGTTCGTGCCGTGCGTCTGGTTGAGATAGGAGAGGGGAACGGGCACGGCGGCTTGGACAATGGCACGGTTGCGCGCGACGTGTTCCGCATCGTCGCCGACGTGCGCGCCGACGTTGAGCGAGGCGTAGGGCGCAAGGCTGACGCCACCTTGCCGCGTGGAAACCAGCGTTTTCACATTGGCGGGCGCCGGCCAGTCGGCATGGAGGAAAAGGCCGTCTGAAACGGGCAGGCCGATGGCGGCGGAGAGGGTTTTCGGTGCGGGATAAGGCATGGCGTGCGGCGGGATAAAGTGAAGAAGAGGGCGCTTTTATCACGCCGTTTCGCAGGCGGCAAGCGGCGGCAGGCAGTTGCGCCGCACTTTCAGACGGCCTTTGGGCTATAATGCGCCCCTTTTTTGCCCACATCCGGAAGGCCTTATGCAAAACAGCCGTTTTAACCAAACCGGCCCGAAAATCGGCCTCAGCGTCCGACTGGCCGAAACCCGCGAAGAAATCGAAGCCGCGCAGCGCCTGCGCTATCGGGTTTTCGCCGAAGAACTGGGCGCCGACATCGCAGGTGTCGACGGCCGCGACACCGACCCCTACGACGAACACTGCCACCACCTGCTCGCCTTCGACGACGCCACCGGCGAAGTTATCGGCTGCTACCGCCTTATTACCGAAGACACCGCGAAAAAAGTCGGCGGCTGGTACAGCGAACACGAGTTTGATTTAAGCCCGCTCAAAGACATCCTGCCGCAAACCGTCGAACTCGGCCGCGCCTGCACCCACCCCGACTACCGCAACGGCGGCCTCGTCATGCTCTTGTGGACGGGGCTCGTCAAATTCATGAAAGACGAAAATCTGCGCTTTATGATCGGCTGCGGCAGCATCGAAATGCGCGACGGCGGCAGCGACGCGGCAGGGCTCTACCACATCCTCAAAGAAAAACACCTCGCCCCCGAACAATGGCGCGTGCGCCCGCTCAACCCGCTCGAATGGGACAAAATCACCCCGTCCGCCCACCCCGACACCCCCGCCCTCATCAAAGGCTACCTCAAAGCGGGCGCCTGGTTCTGCGGCGAACCCTGCGTCGACGAAGCCTTCAACTGCGCCGACGTCCTCATCATGATGGACATCTCGCAACTGAGCGACCGCTACCTGCAAAAATTCGCCCCCAAACCTTAAAATGATAAAAGGCCGTCTGAATACCGCTTTCAGACGGCCTCAACCCGTCTGCCCGAACAAAAAACACAACACAGCCATGACCGCCCTCCGCTTTGCCTTCCGCCTTTCCTGCATCGGCCTGTGCCTTATCTACGGCGCCGCCGAAATGTTCTTCATCTTCCCCTTCTACACCCCCCGCCGCAAACTGCGTGCCATCCAAATCTGGTCGCACCGCGTCCTCGCCTCCTGCGGCATGACCCTGCACACCTACGGCACGCTCCCCGCCGAAAACCGCGGCCAAATGCTCGTCTGCAACCACATCTCCTGGCTCGACATCATGGCCGTCAACGCCGCCCACCCCGGCCGCTTCGTCGCCAAAGACGACGTCGCCAAATGGCCGGTTATCGGCTACCTTGCCACACAGGCGCGCACCGTCTATGTCGCCCGCAACAAAGGCGCCGGCGGCAACAGCGAAAAAATCCGCAACGTCACCCAAGCCCTCAAAGACGGCGACACCGTCACCCTCTTCCCCGAAGGCACCAGCAGCGAAGGCCGCACCATCCTCCCCTTCAAAACCGGCTTCTTCCCCGCCGCCGCCGAAGCGCAAGTCCCCATCGTTCCCGTCCTCTGCCGCTACCCCAATCCCGACGGCAGCAGCCCCAATCCCCACACCGCCTACTACGGCGACATCAGCCTCTGGCAGTCCATCTGCATGGTGATCCGCCAGCCGCGCAGCACCGTCGAACTCCACTTCCTTCCTCCCGTTGCCGCAGGAGAACGCCAGCAAACCGCCGCCCTGATCCGCGAACAGCTTATCGCCAAACAACAGGAACTGGGCTGAGGCCGTCTGAAAAACGCATCCGTCAGGCACGTAAACCCGCCCCGCCGCACAAAGGCCGTCTGAAACCCGTTTCAGACGGCCTTTGTCCTGCTGCGCGTTCCAACCCCCATTTCTGCGTGACGCACAAAGCGACACAAAACTTAACCGGAAAACCACACTCGCGCCCGCAATGTAAAGAAAAGTTGCACTTTACAAAATATTAACACATAATCCGCGCCTTCAAATAAGAACAAGAAAAGTTCTGATTACTTGAATCAGAACAAATCCATATTTATCAAATAACTGCGAGAATTTTTCACTCCGTGGCTAGACTTCGCAGGTTTTTATTGTTTTATCCGTTTGAAGGAAACCCCATGAAACACAGCAAAATCACCCCGATCGCCCTGCTGGTCGGACTGATGTTCTGCAACGCCGCCCAAGCCGCCGAGGCCGAAGCGCAGGCAGCCTCCGAGCAGACTGGCACGCTCGAACAGGTTAAAGTCAAAGGGCGGCGCAGCGCGCCTGCAACGGTGGAGCGCGTCAACCGCGGCCGTATCGAACAGGAAATGATCCGCGACAACAAAGACCTGGTGCGTTATTCCACCGACGTGGGCATTGCCGACAACGGCCGCCATCAGAAAGGCTTTGCCGTACGCGGCGTGGAGGGCAACCGCGTCGGCGTAAGCATCGACGGCGTGAATATGCCCGATTCGGAAGAAAATTCGCTCTATTCGCGCTACGGCAACTTCAACAGCTCGCGCCTGTCGGTAGATCCCGAGCTGGTGCGCAATATCGAAATCGTCAAAGGTGCGGATTCGTTTGCCACCGGCAGCGGCGCACTCGGCGGCGGCGTGAACTACCAAACTCTGCAAGGCAGCGATTTGGTACTGCCCGGCCGCCAATACGGCGCGATGCTCAAAAGCGGTTACAGCAGCCGCAACATCGAATGGACCAACACCGTCGGCTTCGGCGCAAACACCGACCGTTTCGATGCCGCCCTGCTTTATTCGCAGCGTCGCGGCCATGAAACCGAAAGCGCGGGCAACCGTGGCGCGGTTGTTGTCGGCGCAGGCGAAGGCGAAAACATACGCGGCTCGGCACGCGGCATCCCCGACCCGGCCAAACACAAATACCACAGCTTTCTGGCCAAACTCGGCTACCGCATCGGCGAAAACCACCGCATCGGCGCGTCGATTAACGGCCAGCAGGGACATAACTACACCATCGAAGAGTCCTACAACCTGTCTTCCTACAACTGGCGCGAAGCCGATGATGTGAACAAACGCCGCAACGCCAACGTGTTCTACGAATGGACTCCCGATTCCCGCGCCGTTTCGCTGGTGAAAGCCGATTTCGACTATCAGAAAACCAAAATGGCGGCGGTCAACCACAAGGGTTCTTTCCCGATGGACTACAGCACATGGACGCGCAACTGGAATCAGAAAGACCTCGACGAAATTCTCAACCGCAGCATGGACACCCGCTTCAAACGCTTAACCCTGCGCGTGGACAGCCAGCCGTTTAACTTGGCTGGACAGCACCGCCTCTCGTTCAAAGCTTTCGGCAGCCAGCGCGATTTTGAAACGTTGAGCAAAGACGACTACTATTTCAGCGGCCGCGTCGTGCGTACATCCAGCACCATCCAGCATCCGGTCAAAACCACCAACTACGGCTTCTCGCTGGCCGACCAAATCCAGTGGAACAACACCTTCTCCGGCCGTTTCGGCATCCGTTACGACCACACCAAAATGAAGCCGCAGGAATTGAACGCCGAATGCAACGCCTGCGACAAAACCGTGCCCGCACCGAGCACCTACAAAGGTTGGAGCGGCTTCGCGGGCTTGGGCGCACAGCTTAACCAAACCTGGCGCGTCGGCTACGATTTCACCTCCGGCTACCGCGTGCCCAGCGCGTCGGAAGTGTATTTCACCTTCAACCACGGCGCAGGCACATGGCTGCCCAACCACCAGCTCAAAGCCGAACGCAGCACTACGCACACCCTGTCTCTGCAAGGCCGCAGCGACAAAGGCATGCTGGATTTGAACCTGTATCAGAGCAACTACAAACACTTCCTTTCGGAAGAACAGTCTGTACAAAGATCGGGTACTCCGGGATGTACCGAAATGGATGCTTATTATGGTATATGTAGTGATCCCTACAAAGAACAGCTTTACTGGCAGATGCAGAACATCGACAAAGCCCGCATACGCGGCATCGAGTTCACAGGCCGTCTGAACGCGCACAATGTCGTCTCCGCTATTCCCGAGGGCTGGAAACTGTTCGGCTCGCTGGGTTATGCGAAAAGCAAACTGTCGGGCGACAACAGCCTCCTGTCTACCCAGCCGCTGAAAATCATCGCGGGCATCGACTACGAAAGCCCGAGCGAAAAATGGGGCGTATTCTCCCGCCTGAGCTATCTGGGCAAGAAAAAAGCCAAAGACGCTCAATACACTGTGTATGATAAAGAAGGTGGTCGTTGGAACGGCCCGTTGGTTAAATCTGTGCGCGATTATCCGTGGCTGAACAAATCCGCCGTCGTGTTCGATATGTACGGCTTCTACAAACCCGTGAAAAACCTCACCCTGCGCGCGGGCATCTACAATATGTTCAACCGCAAATACACCACATGGGATTCCCTGCGAGGCCTGTACAGCTACAGCACCACCAACTCGGTGGATGGAGAAGGTAAAGGCTTAGCACGCTACCGCGCCCCCGGCCGCAACTACTCCGTATCGCTGGAATGGAAGTTCTGACCCGAAACCAAACCTTTCAGACGGCCTCTTATCTTCATAGGCCGTCTGAAACGGCAAAAAGGACGGCAATTGCCGTCCTTTTTTATTTGCCCTGCCCGCCTCGCGAATCTGCATGGCGCGGCTCGCGCCATGCCATCCTGATAATAAAAAAACGTGAAATTTGAGCAAGTTGATGTAAAGAAAAATTTGCAGAGAAGGCCGTAGTCGGGGATAATCCTCACCATATCCGCAGCGAAATATTCCTATTAGCCCGAAATTTTGCCGCAATACATCTTTTTCAAACCGTTTCAGACGGCCTTTGCCCGCAGAGGCCGTCTGAAAACACCATCACAAGGAAACACCATGAGCAACGAGATGACTTTTGCCAAAAAGCTGAAAGAGCAAACCACCACCACCCACGACAGCGTCGATAATCTGGTGATGTCGGTAGAGCCTTTTGTCAGCAACGAAAACTACATCAAATTCCTGAAACTGCAATCCGTGTTCCATAAAGCGGTCGACCATATCTACAAAGACCCCGAGCTGAACAAGCTGATCCCCGAACTCGAATATATGGCGCGTTACGATGCGGTAGTGAAAGATTTGGCCGATTTGGGCGAAAAGCCCTACGAATACGGCAAGCCGCTGCCGCACGAGACGGGTAACAAAGCCATCGGCTGGCTCTACTGCGCCGAAGGCTCGAACTTGGGCGCGGCGTTTTTGTTCAAACACGCCAAACAGCTGGCATTCGACGGCGAAAAAGGCGCGCGCCACCTTGCGCCGCATCCCGCAGGCCGCGGCAAACACTGGCGCGCTTTTGTCGAGCTGCTGAACGCGCTGCCGCTGGACGAGGCGGCGCAGGCTGAAGCCATCGAAGGCGCGCGCGAGGCGTTTGCGTTTTATAAAGTGGTGCTGCGCGAAACCTTCGGCCTGCCCGAAGGCGCGGAAGCGCCCGCCGGTATGCAGGCACACCGCCATTAAGCGGCTCCGCATCTTTCGGCAAACAAGGCAAAAGGCCGTCTGAAAACGTTTCAGACGGCCTTTTTGCGGATGGAAATTATAAAGGCATTTCAAAATACTCTTAAAACATTGAAAAACGGATAGAATGTCGGCAGCCTTAATCACACAACGAGGAGTAAACCATGCACACTATATTTGCCGAACATGCCGTTAGCGTTACCGAACTCAAACGTAATTTCAGCGCGATCGTGCAGGAGGCCGAAGGTGTCGTGATCGTACTCAACCACAACCGTCCGGAAGCCTATCTTGTCCCTGCCCGTTTTTACGAAAAGCTGATTTCTTATATGGAAGATTTCGAAGACGCCAAAATCGTGTTGGAGCGCCAGGATTCCCCGATCATAGAGGTATCTATCGATGATTTATAAAGTTTATAAGCCGGAATATAAACTGGCATTTTGCATTGAGGCGAAAGACGAATGGAACAAACTGGATGACGACGTCAGGCAGCAGTTGGGCAAGAAACTCAAAAAGCGTTTGGAAAACCTGCATGCGCCTTCGGAAGCCCTGCGTAATCTGTCGGGCTTCTACAAAATCAAACTCCGCCACGCGGGATGCCGCCTTATTTATCAGATGCACGGCGAAACACTCACAGTTGTCTTGGTCGGTATCGTCGGCAGGCAGGATAGGGACGCAGCCCGCAAGAAAGCGGAAAACAGGCTCGACAGCTGAAACCGTCGGAAATCTTCAATACAAAAAGGCCGTCTGAAACTTTGCTTTCAGACGGCCTTTTCCTACCCGCGCGGTTCAGTAGCCCAAGCGCTGGCAGATGGTAGACGACAGCCCCGCCTGATTCATGGTGTAGAAGTGCAGGCCGGGTGCGCCCTGTTCGAGCAGGCGGCTGCACATTTCGGTGACAACGTCGAGGGCGAGGGCTTTGATGGCGGCGGTGTCGTCGGCGTAGGACTGAAGTTTCAGGCGTAGCCAGCGCGGGATTTCCGCGCCGCAGGTGTCGGAAAAGCGGGTCAGTTTGGAGAAGCTGGCGATGGGCATGATGCCGGGAATGACGGGAATGGCCACGCCGCGCCCCTGCACTTCGTCGACGAAGCGGAAATAAGCGTCGGCGTTGTAGAAATACTGGGTGATGGCCGAGTCTGCGCCCGCTTTGGCCTTGCGCACGAAGTTTTCGATGTCTTCGTCGGCGCTGCGCGCCTGCGGGTGGTATTCGGGATAGGCGGCGATTTCGATGTGGAAGTGGCTGCCGTATTCGTTTTTGATGAGTTCGACCAGCTCGT
>CAMURX010000016.1 GCA_947097615.1 uncultured Neisseria sp.
TTTGCTACGATGCGGGTGTAATCCTAGGGTGCGTTCCGAGGCGACTGGCCTGTTTAGTTGCTATGGTACGCTGATTTGAACATACAAAGGTGTGTCGCTCCGCGACACACGCGTTTCCCAATATTTCAGCAAATTTCGTCGGAAGGCTTCTGCCCAATTTACAAACCGCGTGCGTCGCCTGCGGGCGACGCACCCTACTCACGACACGAAAGGCCGTCTGAAAACCAAATTCGGATTTCAGACGGCCTTTTTGTATTTGCAGATTAGCGGTTTTCACTCTGTTGAAACTACTCTTTTAAACGTTGGCCGACGCTGTATTTAAGCGGCAAACTGCGTACGTTGCTGCGTAACACACCCTACATACGGCCTTTTTGCTCTGCATCAGGCGCGGATGCGGCGCAATACTTCTTCTTTGCCGATGAGTGCCAATACGGCATCGACCGACGGGGTTTTGGCCGTGCCGCACACGGCAAGGCGCAGCGGCATACCGAGTTTGCCCATTTTGATGCCTTCTTCGTCGCAGAAAGGTTTGAACAGGGCGTGGATGGATTCGGCCGTCCACTCGTTTAGTGCTTCGAGGCGGTCGGCAAAGCGCAGCATGCGGGCGGGAGCTTCTTCGTCCCAGTGTTTTTGTACGTCGGCTTCGGCGGGCGTTTGTTTTTGGTAGAAATACAGGCATTCGTCGGCGAGCGTGTTCAAATCTTGGGCGCGGTCTTTGACGAGGGCAAGTACGTCTTCCAGATTCGGCGCGGCGGTGTCGGCGATGCCGCGTATGGCCAAACGCTCTTTCAAAAGCGCGGCCAGTTTGCCGTTAGGCGTGATTTTGATGTGTTCGCCGTTGATCCAATAGAGTTTTTTCAAATCCATGCGGCTGGGCGAAGCGGATACGTCTTTCAGGTCAAACCATTCGACAAACTGCTGCATGGTGAAAAATTCGTCGTCGCCGTGCGCCCAACCGAGCCGCGCGAGGTAGTTGAGCATGGCTTCGGGCAGGATGCCCATGGCGTCAAACTCGGTAATCGCTACGGTGTCGCCGCTGCGTTTGGAGATTTTGCGGCCTTGTTCGTTGAGTATCATCGGCAGGTGGCCGTATTCGGGCAGCGTGGCGCCGACGGCTTTTAAGATGTTGATTTGCTTGGGCGTGTTGTTGACGTGGTCGTCGCCGCGTATCACATGGGTGATGCCCATGTCGAAGTCATCCACCACCACGCAGAAGTTGTAAGTGGGCGTGCCGTCGGCGCGGGCGATGATGAGGTCGTCGAGCGCTTCGTTGGGAATGGTGATGTCGCCTTTGACCAAGTCGCGCCAATGGGTTGCGCCCTCCAGCGGCATTTTGAAGCGCACAACAGGCTCGCGGCCTTCGGGTATCGGCGGCAATACTTTGCCTTCTTCCGGCCGCCAGCGGCGGTCGTAAGTGGCCGTGCCTTCTTTTTCGGCTTTTTCGCGCATGGCTTCGAGTTCTTCTTTGCTGCAATAGCAGTGGTAGGCGCAGCCTTGTTCGAGCAGCTGGGCGATGACTTCTTTGTAGCGGTCGAAACGGCGGGTTTGGTACACGACGTTATCGGCGTTGTCGTAGTTGAGGCCGACCCAGTTCATGCCGTCGAGAATGATGTTGACGGATTCGGCGGTGGAGCGGGCGAGGTCGGTGTCTTCGATGCGCAGTAGAAATTCGCCTTTGTGGTGGCGGGCAAACGCCCATGAAAACAGGGCGGTGCGTACGCCGCCGATGTGCAAATAGCCGGTGGGGCTGGGGGCAAAACGGGTTTTGACGGTCATGATGTCTCCGATGATGGGGAATGGATTGGGTGTTTCAGACGGCCTTTTAGCTCGGAATACCGCATGGAGGCCGTCTGAAAGGCAAAAACGGCTTTTCAGACGGCCTCAAAATAAGGATGCGTTGCCGCTTTCCAAGTTCAGCAGTGCCTGCTTGCGCGGCAGGCCGCCCGCGTAGCCGGTGAGCCTGCCGCTGCTGCCGATGACGCGATGGCAGGGAACGATAATGGAAATTTTGTTGGCGCCGTTGGCGGCGGCAACGGCGCGGACGGCTTTTGCATTGCCGAAGATTTCCGCCTGCGCTTTGTAGCTGCGGGTTTGGCCGTAGGGAATGTCGAGCAGGATGTGCCAAACCTGTTTTTGAAACGGCGTGCCAACCAAATCAAGCGGCAGGTCAAACTGCTGCCGCGAACCGGCGAAATATTCGTCCAACTGGCGGCGCAAGGCGGTTGCGGCTTCGTTTTCTACGGCAGTAATAGCGGACGGGCGGTAATGTGCGTTTAGGGCGCGCAATTCCCTGTCCAGCGTTTTTTGGTCGGCGAATTCGAGCAGGCACAGGCCATGCGGCGAAAAGACGGCAGCCATTTCGCCCAGCGGCGTGTCGATTTCCACGCGGTTGAGCGTGATGCCGTGTGCGGCGTAATCGGTTTCAGCCATTTTCTTGTTCTCCGCTTTGTCCGTCGGTGTCGATTTCCATCTGCCGCGTTTGCCGCCAAGCGGACAAGCAGCTTTCATAGGCCGCCAACGGCACGCGCACGGTGAGGCGGCAGTCGAGCTGCAAATCCTGCGCGACGATTTCGGCCTGATGTTGTTTGGCGATGCGTACGGCGTCGTTCAAATGCGGGTAGCCGCAGCGCAGAAAAACAGTTTTTTCAATATTTTTTTCAATAACCTCCGCCGCTTTCAGGGCTTCGGCGGCCGCGGTTTTGTAGGCATGAATCAGGCCGGGCACGCCGAGCAGGGTGCCGCCGAAATAGCGCACGACGATAATCAGCGTGTCGGTTACGGCAAAGGAGTCGATTTGGCCGAGTATCGGTCGGCCGGCACTGCCCGACGGTTCGCCGTCGTCGTTGGCACGAAATTGCAGGCCGTCCGTACCCAAGCGGTAGGCATAGCACCAATGCCGCGCTTTGTGGTGCGCCTGCCGCTGCCGTTCGACATGGTTTTTCACATCTTCCGCGCTGCGCACGGGATAGGCATAGGCGATGAAGCGGCTGCCTTTGTCTTTGAACTCGGCTTCGACGGGTGCGGCAAGGGTGTGATAGGTGGCGGGAGACATGGTTTCAGACGGCCTTATAAAGCGGACGGATTGTTGCCGGAATAAGCCTGCCAACAATCCGAGAGGCCGTCTGAAAGCCGGAAAACGTTTTCAGACGGCCTCGAAATGCCGGATATGCGGATAAATCAGGCTTTCAGCGCGGCGGTCAGTTCGGGGACGATTTCAAACAAATCGCCGACGATGCCGTAATCGGCGACATTGAAAATCGCTGCTTCAGGGTCTTTATTGACGGCAACCACAATTTTGCTGTCCTGCATACCGGCAACGTGTTGGATTGCGCCGGAAATGCCGACGGCAATGTAAAGCTCCGGCGCGACGACTTTGCCGGTCTGCCCCACCTGGTAATCGTTCGGCGCATATTCGGCATCCACCGCCGCACGTGATGCGCCGACGGCCGCGCCCAAGGTGTCGGCCAGCGGCAGAATCAGCGCATCAAAGTTTTCCTTGCTGCCCAAGCCCTTGCCGCCGGACACCACAACCTTGGCCTGCGTCAGCTCGGGGCGTTCCAGCTGCGGCAGTTCGCGGCCAATAAAACGGCTCAGGTTTTGCGCGGGTGTGGCAGGCACTGCGGCAATTTGCGCGTTGCCACCGCTGCCTGCGGCTTCAAAGGCAGTAGCGCGGAAGGTCAGCACTAATTTGGCTTCTGTGCATTTTAAGGTTACCAGCGCGTTACCCGCATAAATCGGGCGGACGAAGGTATCGGCGTCGACGATTTCTACCAAGTCGGAAACCTGCGGACAATCGAGCAACGCGGCGATGCGCGGCATCAGGTTTTTACCGAAGGCGTCGGCAGCGGCGGTGAGGTAGCGGTATCCCGCAGCCAGCGATACGGCCAGCGGCGCCAGTTCTTCGGCCAAGCCGTCGGCGTAATGCGGCGCATCGGCGGTCAGCACTTTGTTCACGCCATCGAGCCGTGCGGCCTGCACGGCAATGTTTTCCACGCCGCTGCCGGCAACCAGCAGATGCACTTCGCCGAGTTTGGCGGCGGCGGTAACGGCGTGCAGCGTGGCGGGATTTAGGGTTTGGCCGTCGTGTTCGGCAATCACTAAAACGTTCATCTTTATCCTCCTCAAACCGCTTTGGCGGCTTTCAGTTTTTCCACCAATTCGGCAACGCTGCCGACTTTTTCGCCCGCCTGCCGCGCTTTCGGCTCGGCATAGCGCACGGCCTGCAAACGCAAAGCGGTGGACACGCCCAATTCTTCCGGCGTAGTTTTTTCCAGCGGTTTTTTCTTGGCCTGCATAATCTGCGGCAGTTTGACGTAGCGCGGCTCGTTCAGGCGCAGGTCGGCACTGATAACGGCGGGCAGCTTCAGGGCAACGGTTTCCAAACCGCCGTCAATTTCGCGGGTAACAAGAGCTTCATTGCCCTCGATAAGCACTTTTCCGGCAAACGTGCCCTGCGGCGCGTTCAACAGCGCGGCGAGCATTTGCGCGGTTTGGTTGGCATCGTCGTCGATGGCCTGTTTGCCCAGCAGCAGGATTTGCGGCTGCTCTTTATCCGCCACCGCTTTCAGCAGCTTTGTCACTGCCAGCGGCTCCAAAGCGGCCTCGGTTTCAACATGGACGGCGCGGTCGGCACCCATTGCCAAAGCGGTGCGCAGGGTCTCTTCGCATTTTTTGCTGCCCAGCGACACGGCGACAATTTCGCCGATTTTGCCCGCTTCTTTCAGGCGGACGGCTTCTTCCACGGCGATTTCGTCAAACGGGTTCATCGACATTTTCACATTATCGATGTCCACATCCGATCCGTCGCTTTTCACACGGACTTTGACGTTGTAGTCCACCACCCGTTTTACCGCAACCAATGCTTTCATTTTTCCTCTCCCTGGCAGCCTGTCTGCTGCGCCGCCATACATTCCAACAATAAACGATAAACTTCTTCTGTCTCCGGCATTTGGCCGACGCCGCCGATATTGCGCGCTTTGGCTGACTGTTGAACACCGGTTTTCTGCGGGTCGGTGTCGGTATAAATGCCGACCAGAGGCTTGTCCAACGCGTTGGCCAGATGCAGCAGGCCGGTATCCACACCCGCCACGCATTGCGCACCGTCGAGCAGTGCGGCCGCCTGCAATAAATTCATTTTTTCACACACTCGGACATAAGGCAGGCCGTCGGCCAATTCCTGCGCCCGCGCTAATTCCTGCGCATTGCCCCACGGCAGATAAACGGTATAACCGCCCAATTCGTGCAGCTTCGCCATCAGTTCGCGCCAATTTTCCTGCCGCCATAATTTGCTGTCGCGGCTGGTGGCATGAAGGACAACGCAATAAGGATGGTTCGGATTCGACAAACGGATATTTTCCGGCACAAGCGCGCCGAAAGACATTTCAGACGGCATCTCATAAGCGAAGGCTTGGGCAAACAACAAGCGGTTGCGCAATACGGCATCCTGCCCTTTTTGCACGAAAAAAGTCTGCGTATAAAAAAATGCCGCCAAACCCTCGCGCGCACTGCGCTTATCCAAACCTTTAACCGGAACGCCCGCCATTCTCGCAGGCAGGGCGCTTTTCAACAAACCCTGGCTGTCTAATACAAAATCAAACCGCTCCTGCCGCAAACTACTTTTCAGACGGCCTATCGCCTGCCAAGTCGCCCGTTTTGCCAATTCTTTACGCCACCGCCGCCAGCTCAAAATGTGGACTTTGCGTACAAAGGGATGCAGGCGGGCAATATCGGCAAATCCTTCCTCACAAAGCCAATGCAGCTCGACATCGGGGCGCACGCGTGCCAAATCGCTAACGGCGGGCAGGGTGTGTATCAAATCGCCCATGCTCGACAGGCGCACCAGTAGGACTTTCATGGATTTTCAGGAATCTGCTCGCAAGGCAGTTTTGCATGTTTCACATTACATGTTTCACGTGAAACACAATTAATTATTTGATTTTAAATATTGTTTTATTTTTTCGGCGTTCGGCAGCAATAATGCGCCCGCCGCCTGCATTTCCTGCCGCGCCTGTGCGACGGTTTCTTCGGCAATGCCGCGGCAGGCTGCTTCGTTGACGATAACCTGCCAGTCTCCGCCACGACACAGTTGCAGCACGGTATGTTTGACGCAGTAGTCGGTGGCCAGTCCGCCCACCAAAACAAAACGGGCATTTTGCGCATGCAGCCATTCGATCAGGCCGGTGCTCAACCGTTCTTCGATGTCGTGATAACACGCTCCGTAGGGGTGCAGCTCGGGATCGACGCCCTTCCATACGCAGAAATTGTAGCCGTCCAAAGCGGGCAGGCCGTCGAGCAGGGCGTAACCTTCGCTGCCGATTACGGCGTGGGCAACCCAAGTCAAATCCGCGTTTTTCAAACCGGTCGGCTGCAACATATCCACAGGATTATCCACAAGCCATTTTGCCTGCGGGCTGTGTGCGTCTTTGGTCATTACCCGCAGATCCGCCAAGGCCGCCTGTGCGTTCAATTCCGCTGCGATGGCGTCGCCGCCTGCGACAGGAAGCTCCGCCGGACAAAGCGGGGTAAAGGTTTTCTGCGCATCGACGTCTATCGAAATAATCACGGCGTCCTCCTTTGGCATTCACAAACAGGGCGGCATTATAGCAAAACCGCCCCTGCCCCGTGCTACAATCCGCACAACTTTTCAACACAGTTATCCACAATGCGCCACACCATCGAAACCATAGGCCGCGTCGTTTCCCCCTATACGCAGAAATTCGGCATTGCCCGCCAGCCGGGGCTGGTTCCGGCGGCGGAAGTCCGCATTGTTTTAGAGCCTCGTTTCGGTGCGGACTCGGTGCGCGGCTTGGAAACTTTCGGCTATATCTGGCTGCATTTTATTTTCCACGGCGTGTTGAACGAGGGCTGGTCGCCGCTGGTACGGCCGCCGCGCTTGGGCGGCAAACGGAAAATGGGCGTATTCGCCACTCGCAGCCCGCACCGCCCGAACCATCTCGGCCTGTCGCTGCTGAAACTGGAACGCATAGACTGTGAAAACGGCGTTTCCCTGATATGCAGCGGCGCGGATTTGCTCGACGGCACGCCGGTGGTCGATATCAAGCCCTACATCCCCTTTGTTGAAGCCAAACCCGACGCGGCATCCGGTTTTGCCGGCGAAGCGCCGCCGCTGCTCGACGTGGTTTGGCAAACCGGCGCAGTGGGGCTTTCAGACGGCCTCAACCGCCTAATCGCACAATCCGTCGCCCAAGACCCGCGCCCCGCCTACCAAGACATTCCCGAACGGATTTATGTAATGGAAATCGCCGGGCTGGCGGTGAAATTCCGCATAAACGGGCGCACGGCGGTGATTCTGTCGGCAGAGGCCGTCTGAAAACAGGTTTCAGACGGCCTCCGTCATGCTCAAACAGTTCAAGCAGCCGCAACCGGGCGGCAGGCAACCATATAGTTCACATCCACCTTATCGCTTAAAAAATAACGCTGCAATAGCGGGTTGTAACCTAAACCCCTGCTGTCGGCCACATCCAACCCGGCCTGGCGGCACATCCGCGCCAGCTCGGCGGGCGTGATGAACTTTTGCCAGTCGTGCGTGCCTTTGGGCACGATGTTCAAAATGTATTCCGCCCCCAAAATCGCGTGCAGATAAGATTTCGCGTTGCGGTTGATGGTGGAGAAAAACACCATCCCGTCGGGCTTGGCCAGCTTGGCACAGGCGCGGATCACCGAAGCGGGATCGGGAACGTGCTCCATCATTTCCATGCAGGTCACTACGTCGTAGGCGTGTGGCGTTTCCGCTGCCAAATCTTCGACACTGACGCAGCGGTAGGACAAATTGTCCAACTGCTGCGCCTGAGCGTGGTAATGCGCGGTTTCCAGCGATTTTTCCGCCAAATCGATGCCTAGCACTTCGGCCGCGCCGCGTTTGGCGATGCTCTCGCTCAAAATGCCGCCGCCGCAACCCACGTCCAGCACCTTTTTTCCCGCCAGATTGGCAAAACCGTCGATATAGTCGAGGCGGATGGGATTGATGTCGTGCAGCGGCTTGAACTCGCCTTCGCTGTCCCACCATTTTTCCGCCAAACGGCTGAATTTGTCGATTTCGCCGTGATCCACGTTCGGCTTTTGCGCGTCCTGATTCATGCTCTTCTCCACTAAAAAACAATGCGGCGTATTTTAGCCGAAACCGCCCGAGGCGGACGGAAAAAGGCCGTCTGAAACCTTTTCAGACGGCCTTTATGCCTTCAAGCTATTTCCACTCGGTACACAAAATATTCGATTCACTGCACGAAAGCGCATTGCTTTCCTCTTCACGGCAGGACTGTTTTGCCGCTGCCATCGCTGCCGCTTTAACACGGTTGCGCGCTTCGTAGCGCTGGCCGTTGACATAAATGCCGCATTCGTAAACCACATTGGTGAGTCGGGCTTTGCCGTCGGCAAAATCGGCGGCGGTCGGCGCCACCAATCTGGGCGGGGCAGAACCGTTTGTCTGTTCTCCGGCGGGTGCTGCGGGGCGGGCGGATATGCCGGCCTGCCGTTCCAATTCGGCGATGCGCTGTTTCATGGCGGCGATTTCCGCTTCCAAACGGCCGATGCGGCTGTTGTCTGCGGCGCAGGACAAAGCGGCGGCGGCGGATAAAAGCGCGACCAAAAGCGTTTTTTTCATGATTCTCTCCAATCCCGGAAAAACAAAGCCGCGCACGCGGCAACAGGCGCGGATTATATCGGATTCAGGCCGTCTGAAAGCCTGTTTTTTGCCGTTTGGCAGACAGGGTTTCATTGCTTTTGCCTTTTCAGACGGCCTGACCCGTTTGAGGCCGTCTGAAAAGGCGGTTCAGGCCAAACCGCAAACCAAAAAATTAAATATATAAAAAGACGATTTGGATGATGTGCCACCTCTTTTGTGGATAAACCAGTTTTTCCTTTTTCTTTCAATATTTATCAGCAGATAAAAACCTGCGTAAAACGCATCTTCGTGTTTTGGGAAAAATGTGGATGTTTTTCAGACGGCTTTTCTGTTTTGTGGACAGTTTTTCTTTATCCACTGCTTGCCGCTTCTTTTTCCGTCTCTAAAAAGGCCGTCTGAAAAGATTGCGAAAATCTATTGATGCCGCTGCTGCCGCAAAGAGCGCTTTGCCGTATCATGCGACGGCTTTTCAATAAGGAAAAAACCATGTTGCAGAGAACCTTGGCCAAATCCGTCAGCGCCACCGGCGTCGGCCTGCATTCGGGCGAACGCGTGACGCTTACCCTGCACCCTGCCGCGGAAAACAAGGGCATTATGTTCCGCCGCAGCGACCTGCCGGGCGAACAGGGCGAAGCCGTCAAACTCACGCCCTACCTCATCAACGACACCCGCCTGTCGTCCACCGTCGTCACCGAAAACGGCGTGCGCATCGGCACGATAGAACACATCATGTCGGCTCTGGCGGCCTACGGTATCGACAATGTCCTGATTGAGCTGGACGCGCCAGAAATCCCGATTATGGACGGCTCCAGCCTGCCCTTTATTTATCTGTTGCAGGATGCGGGCATCGTCGATCAGAAAGCGCAGAAGCGTTTTTTGAAAATTGTCAAACCCGTTGCCGTCGAAACCGAAGGCAAGCGCGTGGCCCTCACGCCCTACAACGGATTCAAAGTCAGCCTCACCATCGAGTTTGACCATCCCGTCTTCAACCGCAGCACCCCCACTTTTGAAATCGATTTCGCCGACCAGTCCTATATCGACGAAATCGCCCGCGCCCGCACCTTCGGTTTTATGCACGAAGTGGAAATGATGCGCTCGCACGGCCTCGGCCTCGGCGGCAACCTGTCCAACGCCATCGTGATCGACGACACCGACGTGCTCAATCCCGAAGGCCTGCGCTATCCCGACGAATTCGTCCGCCACAAAATCCTCGATGCCATCGGCGACCTCTACATCGCCGGCCATCCCATCATCGGCGCGTTCGAGGGCTACAAATCCGGCCATGCCGTCAACAACGCCCTGCTGCGTGCCCTGTTTGCCGACGAAAGCGCCTACGAATGGGCGGAATTTCCCGACAACACCGGCCTGCCGCCCGCCTTTTTCCGTGTTGACGGACAAGAGCCGTAAAACATTTCCCGCCGTCTGAAAACAAAGTTTCAACAAAGTGAAAACGCGGTGGGAAACGCCGCATTTGTCCACCGCAATCTCAGGCCGTCTGAAAAGCATCCCCTGCCGTCCACAGAGAGAAAAACATCTGTCCGCAGCTTTTCAGACGGCCTGAAACCTTGTTTCCGATAAGAAAAACAGAGTTATCCACACAACCGTCAGCCCTTCATCAAAAATATCATTTTATAAACCGTATTTTAATAAAGCGGCTTCTATAGCGAACCAACACGAAAATCTACGGCGTTGCTGCGCCTTGCCGTACTACTTGTACTGTCTGCGGCTTTGCTGCCTTGTATCTTTCCGTGTTGGTTCACTATATATTTTTCCCGCAGCACTGGAAATTGGCGCTTGCGCCGCCATTCGGGTAAAGTGGCGGCCGTTTTCCAACTCAACCTCCGAAGGGCATCGAATGAAAGGCGACATAGGCGTCATCGGCTTGGCCGTTATGGGTCAGAACCTCATCCTCAACATGAACGACAAAGGCTACAAAGTCGTGGCCTACAACCGCACCGTGTCCAAAGTGGACGACTTCCTCAACGGCGCGGCGAAAAACACCGCAATCATCGGCGCATACAGCATCGAAGACTTGGTTGGAAAACTGGAAAAACCACGAAAAATCATGATGATGGTACGCGCCGGACAAGTTGTTGACGACTTTATCGCCCAACTGCTGCCCCACCTCGACGCAGGCGACATCATCATCGACGGCGGCAACGCAAATTACCCCGACACCACCCGCCGCACGCACGAATTGGCGGAAAAAGGCATCCTCTTTATCGGCACCGGCGTTTCCGGCGGCGAAGAAGGCGCGCGCCACGGCCCTTCCGTCATGCCCGGCGGCAACAAAGCCGCCTGGCCGCACGTCAAACCCATTTTGCAGGCCGTTGCCGCCAAAACGCCCGAGGGCGAACCCTGCTGCGACTGGGTCGGCAACGACGGTGCCGGACACTTCGTCAAAATGGTGCACAACGGCATCGAATACGGCGATATGCAGCTCATCTGCGAAGCCTACCAATTCATGAAAGACGGCCTGGGCATGAGCGCCGCCGAAATGCAGCAGACCTTCGCCGCCTGGAACCAAAGCGAACTCAACAGCTACCTGATTGAAATCACCGCCGACATCCTCGGCCACCAAGACAGCGACGGCCTGCCCCTGATCGACAAAATCCTCGACACCGCCGGACAAAAAGGCACCGGCAAATGGACGGGCATCAACGCCCTCGACCTCGGCATCCCCCTCACCCTGATTACCGAAGCCGTTTTCGCCCGCTGCGTCTCCGCCGTCAAAGGCCAGCGCGAAACCGCCGCCGCCCTTTTCGGCCGCAGCGTGCAGAAAATCGACGGCAGCCGCAGCGAATGGCTCGAAGCCCTGCGTCTCGCCCTGCTCGCCTCCAAAATCATCTCCTACGCCCAAGGCTTCATGCTTATCCGCGAAGCGGGCGAAACCCACGGCTGGAACCTCGACTACGGTAACACCGCCCTCCTGTGGCGCGAAGGCTGCATCATCCGCAGCGCGTTTTTGGGCAACATCCGCGACGCCTACCGTGCCGATCCCGATTTAATCTTCCTCGGCAGCGACCCCTACTTCCGCGCCATCCTGCAAAACGCCCTGCCCGCTTGGCGCAAAGTCGCCGCCAAAGCCATCGAAAGCGGCCTGCCCATGCCCTGCACCGCCGCCGCCCTCACCTTCCTCGACGGCTACACCACCGCGCGCCTGCCCGCCAACCTGTTGCAGGCGCAGCGCGATTATTTCGGCGCCCACACCTACGAGCGCACCGACCGCCCGCGCGGCGAGTTTTTCCACACCAACTGGACAGGCAGCGGCGGCGACACCGCGTCTACCACTTACGACGTGTAAAACAAGGCCGTCTGAAAGCGCAGTTTTAATAAACAGAGGCCGTCTGAAACTCTTTTCAGACGGCCTTTTGCCCGTTTTATCAATAAAACCGGCGGCACCCCCGCGCAGCGCCCCGAAAATCTCCCGCAGAATGCAGGAAGGGGGTGGCGGTACTCGGCTTGCGAAGCGGTTTTTTGCCAAAAACACCGCCGCAAGACCGAGTACCGTCACCCCCGTAAGAAGAGCAATACAAAAAACGGCTAGAAAAACATAAAAAACACATCCAAAAACAACTAGAACATGCTCAGGCAGAAATCTCTCGTCATCACCAAATTGAGTTCTATATCGAACACCTTCATAAAGCATTTATTCAAATGATTACCTCTCAAACAGTTTTTGCCTCAGTGCAACGCGATATGGACAAACACAAAACCACCGCAGAACTATTGAACAGGGCAAACGAAGAATTTATGGAACGCTTCTCCGCAGACTTTCCGGATTTCGCCAGAAAAAGGGAAGAGATGCAAAAAAAATTCCACAATGGATATGTGCAACATAATATTGCTGGCTATATGAATAAATCACCGGAAGAACAATATGAATTTTCGTTGATGATGGCAGACAAGATGATTGGGTTGGACGAGCTTTATAAAACACCAGATGGCAAACAATATCTTGATAAATTCTTCAAAAGCAGAAACATAGACATTAGCAAAAAACCATCCGATATGCTTTTATCCGATTTCTTAGGAAAAGAATTGGAACAAGGACATATTAAGGTGGATTTAACTATGGTGTTATTGGAGGCTGGCAATAATGCATATGAAAATGTCAGCTCTCCCAAAGCGAAAAGAATGGCTTCACTTGCATCTAGTAATATGGAACACAAAAAACTACAACCCACACCAAATTTGTCAGATGTTCGTAGCCAGCAAGATATGATTGAAGAAAACCAAAGAAACTCTCAGCAATATCAGATGTAAAAATAGTGTCCAATAGGACACTATTTTTTAATCAGATTATAGATAGTCATCTATAACACTACGTCCTGATTTGCGGTATTCTCTTTCTTTCCTTGCTGACTCAATAGCAGCACGTTCAACATTAGCTTCCCACTCTTTGCTTCCAACAGCAGGCTTTCTCTTCGCCTGTTTCGCAACCCGTTTCCCACTTTGTTTTACCCCAGCTTTAGCAGCACCTTTACCACTAACTTCAACCAAAGAGTCCTGTGCCCTGCCATTCAAATACTCATAACGTCCCGTGCTGTCATAACCTATTTGGCTGTACAACTTGGCATCCGCTGCGCTTATGCCTTTTTCCCCCAATTCATACGCGGATGCCGCCATCGGTGCTGCGAGCAAGGTTGTTATCATTGCAATTTGTAAGATTTTGTTGGTTTTCATATTTTTATCCATAAAAAAGTTGTTAAAAAATACCTTCCAAATCAATGAAAGTGTTAAAATTATACTGCACGCTGCACGCTGCACGCTGCACGCAAATTATTGTAAAGATTGAAATTATCATGCCCCGCCCCGCATCCGGCGGGCTTTTTTGTCGCCGTGTAGGGTGTGTCGCCCCGCGACGCACGCGGTTTTGGGTTGTTGCGGGAAGTTGTGCGGAAAAATAAAAGGCCGTTTGAAACCATATCTTACTGAGCTTTCAGACGGCCTTTGGCAGGTGACGGGTGTTGTATGGAACGTGTGTGTCGCCTTGGGGCGGTACCTTACGCGGTTTTCAGACGGCCTTTTCGCTGCTGAGGGCTTTGAGGCGGTAGATAAGGTCGAGGGCTTGGCGGGGGGTGAGTTCGTCGGGGCGGATGTCGGCGAGGGTGCGGATGAGGGTTTCGCTGTTTGGGTTTGGCGGTGTGTTTTCAGACGGCCTTTTTGTGCCATCAGGGTTTTCGGTTGCGGGGCTATGGAGGCCGTCTGAAAGGCTGTTTGCCCCGTCGGACAAATCGGTTTGGCCGTGTTCTTTTTCAGACGGCCTCTCTTCGGGCAGGAGGGAGAAGATGTCGAGTTGGGGGCGGGCGGCGGCGGCTTGGGTTTCGAGGTGTTCGAGGTGTTTTTGTGCGGCTTTGAGGGCGGCGGCGGGCAGGCCGGCGAGTTTGGCGACGGCGATGCCGTAGCTTTTGCCGGTGGGGCCGGGTTCGACGTGGTGGAGGAAGACGATGTCGTGTCCTTCTTCGAGGGCGGCCAGGTGCATGTTGATGGCGGCGGGATGGGCTTCGGGCAGGGCGGTGAGTTCGAAGTAGTGGGTGGCGAAGAGGCTGAAGGATTTGTTTTTGCGCAGGAGGTGTTCGGCAACGGCGTGGGCGATGGCGAGGCCGTCGAAGGTGGAGGTGCCGCGGCCGACTTCGTCCATGAGGACGAGGGATTGGGGGGTGGCGTGGTGGAGGATGTAGGCGGTTTCGCTCATTTCGACCATGAAGGTGGAGCGGTTGGAGGCGAGGTCGTCGGAGGCGCCGATGCGGGTGAAGATGCGGTCGATGGGGCCGATTTTGGCGGCGGCGGCGGGGACGTAGCTGCCGGTGTGCGCCAGGAGGACGATGAGGGCGGTTTGCCGCATGTAGGTGGATTTGCCGCCCATGTTGGGGCCGGTAAGGAGCATGAGGCGGTGTTTGTCGTCGAGGCGGGTGTGGTTGGCGGTGAAGTGGCGCACTTGTTGTTCGATAACGGGGTGGCGGCCGTCTGAAATGTCGATGGCGGGGTAGTCGGTGAATTCGGGGCGGCTGTAGTTGTGTTCGGCGGCAAGTCCGGCAAAGGCGGTGAGGACGTCGAGGGCGGCGGCGGCTTTGGCGGTTTTTTGCAGCAGGGGGAGTTGGTTTTGCAGGTCTTTGATGAGTTGGTCGTAGAGTTTTTTTTCTAGGGCGAGGGCTTGTTCTTGGGCGGTGAGGACTTTGTCTTCGAAGGTTTTGAGTTCGGGGGTGATGAAGCGTTCGGCGTTTTTGAGGGTTTGGCGGCGTTGGTAGTCGGCGGGGGCTTGTTCGGCCTGGATTTTGGAGAGTTCTATATAGAAGCCGTGGACGCGGTTGTATTCGACTTTGAGGGTGGTCAGGCCGGTGCGCTCGCGCTCACGGGCTTCGAGGGCGAGGAGGAATTCGTCGCCGTGGTTTTGGATGTGGCGCAGTTCGTCGAGTTCGGGGGAGTAGCCGTGGTTGATGACGCCGCCGTCGCGCAGCCAGACGGCGGGTTCGGGCAGGATGGCGGCGCGCAGGGTGGCGGCAATCTGTGTGCCTTCGGGGAAGATGTTTTTCAGGGTGTCTAGGAGGGGGGAGGCGGGCAGTTCGGTTTGCGCGAGGGTGTCGAGGCTGTCGCGCAGTCCGGCCAGATCGCGCGGGCGGGCGGATCCGACGGCGATGCGGGCGGCGATGCGTTCGATGTCGGACAGGGTTTTCAGACGGCCTTTGAGGGCTTCGGTGCCGTTTTCCATCAGGGCGCCAACGGCTTCCTGGCGGGCGAGGATGTGGGCGCGGTTGCGCAGGGGGTGGTGCAGCCAGAGGGCGAGCAGGCGGCTGCCCATGTGGGTGGTGCAGGTGTCGAGGACGGAAAAGAGGGTGGGGGATTTTTTGTTGCCGAGGGGGGCGGTGATTTCGAGGTTGCGCCGGGTGGCGGCGTCCATGTCTATATATTGGCTTTCGCTTTCGAGGGAGAGGCCGTCGAGGTGGCGCGGCAGGCCGGATTGGGTGAGTTTGATGTAGTTGAGCAGGGCGCCGGCCGCGCCGATGGCGGGGGCGTGTTCGTCGGGGTCGAGGCCGAAGCCGCGCAAATCCTGCGCGCCGAAGTAGCGGGTGATGAGGTCGAAACCGCTGTCGGCGGCAAACTGCCAGGCGTTGAGACGGGTGATGTTGGCGTCTTTCAGGGTGATTTCGGGCGCGGATTTGCCGTCGGGCAGCAGAATTTCCGCCGCCTGCAGGCGGGCGAGTTCGTCGGAAAGGCGGTCGGGTGTGGTGATTTTTGTTTTGAACTCGCCGCTTTGCAGCGACGCCCAGGCCAGCCCCAGCCGTTTTTTGTCGGCGCAGACGGCAACGATGCGGTTGGTTTCTTTGTCTTCCAATAAGGCCGAGTCGGTCAGCGTGCCGGGCGTAACGATGCGCACGACTTTGCGCTCCACCGGCCCTTTGCCCGCGCCGACTTCGCCCACCTGCTCGCACACCGCCACGCTTTTGCCCATCTTCACCAGCCGCGCCAGATACTGCTCCGCCGCGTGAAACGGCACGCCCGCCATCTTAATCGGCACGCCGTCCATCTGCCCGCGCGTGGTCAGGGTGATGTCCAACAGCTTCGCCGCTTCCACCGCGTCATCCAAAAACAGCTCGTAAAAATCGCCCATGCGGTAAAACACCAATTTGTCTTGGTGGTCGGCTTTAATGCCCAAATACTGCTGCATCATCGGGGAAACGGCGGGCTTGCTCATTTTCAGACGGCCTTTCAAAATCAAAAATCACAAAGCCGCGTATTGTAGCAGCCCTGAAAAGCCCGCGCTTTTTCAGACGGCCTGCAGATTTTGTTTCCCGTGGCTGAACAAAATTCCCTTTCCGCACATTGACATGACAAATTTGCTTTATTTTTTCCGTTTTTCCTGCTTGACTGAGGTTTGCTGGGTTCTGTATAGTTCACGTCTTCGCTGCTTTGACAGCGCTGTTCTTTAACAAAACGATTACCGATAAGTGTGA
>CAMURX010000017.1 GCA_947097615.1 uncultured Neisseria sp.
CGACGGAAGCGTCGTCGCCGTTTCCGCGCTCCTCTTCGCCGCCGTCGGCATCGCGGGCGACCCGGCAAAAGGTGGCGGATCGGCCAGCGCGAAGGCGTTGCCGATGCCGTGCGTGAACGATACGCCCTCGGGCGGCACGATGTCCGCCGCGCGTCCGACCTGATAGGGGCTGAGGCGGCGGCGGTTTTCCGTGTCAAACCACGCGTAAAACACCTCGCCCATCCGCGCGTCCGCCGCCGCCAGCACGCCGCGCCCGCGCACCAGATAAGCCGCCGCGTCCAAACAGGGCACGCCCACCAGCGGCAGGCCGAAGGGCGCGGCCAAGCCCTGCGCCACGCCCAGGCCGATACGCAGGCCGGTAAACGCCCCCGGCCCCTGCGCGTAGACAATGCACGACAAATCGGCGGCGGTTACGCCCGCTTGGGCAAACAGCCGCCCGATCTGCGGCAGAACCAGCGCCGACTGGCGGCTGCCCGCTTCTTCGTGATACGCAAACAGGCGGCCGTGCGCGAAGAGGGCGAGGGAGAGGACGGAGGTGGAGGTGTCGATGGCGAGGACGGGGCGGGAAAAATCGGGCTGCATGGCGGCGGGGCGGGGTTGGAAAAGGGGCGGATTATAGCAGGAGAGGCCGTCTGAAATGCCCGGCGGGGCGCGCGGTTTGGGGTTGGACGGAAAACCATGCGGACAAGCAAAGGCCGTCTGAAAGCAAAGCCGCAACGAAGCCAAAAGCCGGTTCGGGGTTTTCAGACGGCCTTTTGTCCCTTTGCGGTGGTTCAAACAGCCGCCGTTTTCCCGCCGCCGCGGCCGCCCCGCGCTTCCGCCGCCCCCTGCCTTTCGGTATCATGCCGCCCGACAAACCAACCACGACAAAAAGGAGCAGAACATGGCAGCACAAGACGATCTGAAACGCATGGCGGGCGAAAAAGCCGTCGGCTTCGTGCCCGAAAACGAATACATCGGCATCGGCACGGGTTCCACCGTCAACCACTTCATCAAAGCCCTGGCCGAAAGCGGCAAAGCCGTCAAAGGTGCGGTCAGCAGCTCCAAAGCCACTTCCGATCTGCTGGCGCAGTATGAAATTCCCGAAGTGACTTTGAGCGACGTGGTACGGCTGGCCGTTTACATCGACGGCGCCGACGAAGTGAACCACAGCCTGCAAATGATCAAAGGCGGCGGCGGCGCGCTCTTGCGCGAGAAAATCGTCGCCAGCGCCTCGGAGCGCTTTGTCTGCATCGCCGACGAAAGCAAATACGTCGCCCGCCTCGGCCGCTTCCCGTTGCCCGTCGAAGTGATTCCCTCCGCCCGCTCGCTGGTGGCACGCAAGCTGCTTGCGCTGGGCGGCGAACCCGAATTGCGCGTCGGCTTCATCACCGACAGCGGCAACGAAATCCTCGATGTCTCCGGCCTCGATTTGTCGCGCCCGCTGACGATGGAAGAAGAAATCAACAAAATCACCGGCGTGGTGGAAAACGGCCTCTTCGCCCGCGACACCGCCGACGTGCTGCTGCTGGCGCGCGCAAGCGGCGTGGAAACCGTCACTATCGGCGGCTGAGTCGGCGCACGCGCCGCACAAGGCCGTCTGAAACCCTGCTTTCAGACGGCCTCAACCGTTTTCCGTTCCGAAAGGCCGTCTGAAATGCCCTCCTCCCCAGAACCAATCTTCTCCGACACCGACCGCCGCCATATGCAGGCCGCCCTCGCCCTTGCCCGCGAAGGCCGTTTTTCCACCAGCCCCAACCCCCGCGTCGGCTGCGTTGTCGCACGCGGCGGACAAGTCGTCGGACAAGGCTTCCACGTTCGCGCGGGCGAGGCGCACGCCGAAGTGCACGCCCTGCGCCAGGCGGGGGAACTCGCACGCGGCGCAACGGCCTACGTCACCCTCGAACCCTGCTCCCACCACGGCCGCACCCCGCCCTGCGCCGAAGCCCTCGTTGCGGCGGGCGTGTCGCGCGTCGTCGCCGCCATGTCCGACCCCAACCCGCAGGTGGCCGGGCGCGGCCTTGCCCTCTTGGCGGCGGCGGGCATCCGCACCGAATGCGGCCTGTTCGAAGCCGAAGCCCGCGAACTCAACCGCGGCTTTCTCTCGCGCATCGAACGCGGCCGCCCCTTCATCTGCCTCAAATGCGCCGCCTCGCTCGACGGCAAAACCGCCCTTTCAGACGGCCGCAGCCAATGGATTACCAACGCCGCCGCCCGCGCCGACGTGCAGATACTGCGCGCCGAAAGCTGCGCCGTGCTCACCGGCATCGGCACCGTGCTTGCCGACGACCCGCTGCTCACCGTCCGCGCCTTTCCCACCGTGCGCCCGCCCGAGCGCGTTGTCCTCGACAGCCGCCTGCGTCTGCCGCAGACCGCCAAACTGCTCGCCGACGCCTCCGCCCCCGTTATCATCCTCACCGGCGAAACCGACCCCAGCAAACGCGCCGCCTTCGCCCGTTTCCCGCACGTTTCCCTGTGCACCGTGCCGCTGCTTTCAGACGGCCTCCTCGACCTGGGCGCCGCCCTTGCCGCACTGGCGGAACAAGGCATAGGCGAAGTGCTGGCCGAAGCGGGCGCGACGCTGGCGGGCGCGCTGCTGCGGGCGGATTTGGTGGACGAAATCGTCCTCTACCAAGCGCCGAAAATCCTCGGCACGGCGGCACGCGGCCTGTTCGAGCTGCCCGAAAACCCCGCCGCCCTCGCCGCCCAAGCACATTGGCAGACCGTGTCTGCCGACATTCTCGACGGCGATGTGAAATGGGTGCTGCGGCGGACAGAGGCCGTCCCCGCCTGAAACGCGCGGGGATGACGTTTCTGAACGCACTTTCAGACGGTCTGATGGAAAACATAACGTGAAGCGGAAAGAAAAATGGATTTTTGGCACGGCTTTTGGCTGATTACGGGCATACATCTTCTGGCGGCCGTGTCGCCCGGCCCGGATTTCGTGCTGGTGTCGCAGCAGACGCTGGCACACGGGCGCGGCACGGGGCTGCTGTCCGTGCCGCGCGTCAACAGCGGTTTCCGCAGGGCGGGGCATTGGATAGACCGCGTTCTCGGCACGGCGATGGCGGTGCTCGGCGTGAAAGTGATGACGGGCTGAGGCCGTCTGAAATGTGCGGGGAACATTTCAACGGATAAGCCTGCCGTGCGGCAGAATGTCCAAAGGCCGTCTGAAAAACCATATTCCAAGGTTTTCAGACGGCCTCAATCAGCGGAGACAGCCTGTGAACAAACGCAAAACGGAAAAACGCCAAGCCCGCGCCGCGCGGCGGCGCTGCTGCTGATGCCGTGGCTGAAATGCCTGCTGCGCCATGCTTCGTTTTGAACGGCGAAAATAAAAAGGCCGTCTGAAACCCGTTCAGACAGCCTTTTCTTTACCGAACCTTTACATTGTCGGATAATGCACATTTTGCTCCATCCGACTACACACAAGGAATCCCTCATGGCATTTTTGAAACTCACCGACCAAAACGTCTCCGGCAAAACCGTACTCATCCGCGCCGACATGAATGTGCCGTTTAAAGACGGCAAAATCAGCGACGACACGCGCATCCGCGCCTCGCTCGCGTCCATCCGATACTGCCTCGACAACGGCGCGGCGGTTATCGTGATGACCCACCTCGGCCGCCCCACCGAAGGCGAGTTCCACCCCGAAGACGACGTCGCCCCCGTGGCCGCGCACTTGGGCGCGCTGTTGGGCAAAGAAATCAAAGTGTTCAACGACTGGCGCGAAAACAAACCCGTTTTACAGGCGGGCGAAGTGGCGATGCTGCAAAACGTGCGCGTCAACAAAGGCGAAAAGAAAAACGATGCCGAACTCGGCCAAGCCTACGCCGCCTTGTGCGACGTGTTTGTCAACGACGCATTCGGCACGGCACACCGCGCCCAAGCCTCCACCGAAGCCGTCGCCGCCGCCGCGCCGCTCGCCTGCGCGGGCGTGCTGATGGCGGGCGAACTCGACGCGCTGGGCAAAGCGCTGAAAAACCCCGCCCGCCCGATGGCCGCCGTGGTTGCCGGCAGCAAAGTGTCCACCAAGCTCACCATCCTCGAATCGCTGGCCGACAAGGTGGATCTGCTGATTGTCGGCGGCGGCATCGCCAACACCTTCCTGCTCGCCTCGGGCAAACCCATCGGCAAATCGCTGGCCGAACACGATTTGGTGGAAGAATCGAAAAAAATCATGGCCAAAATGGCGGCCAAAGGCGGCAGCGTGCCCCTGCCGGTTGATGTGGTAGTCGCCAAAGAATTTGCCGCCGACGCCGAAGCGACCGTCAAAAATATCGACGATGTGGCGGCCGACGACATGATTCTCGACATCGGCCCCCAATCCGCCGCCGCGCTCGCCGCGCAGCTTAAACAGGCGGGCACCATCGTGTGGAACGGGCCGGTGGGCGTGTTTGAGTTTGACCAATTTGCAGGCGGCACCAAAGCACTGGCCGATGCCGTTGCCCAAAGCAGCGGCTTCTCCATCGCCGGCGGCGGCGACACACTGGCGGCCATCGCCAAATTCGGCGTAACCGAGCGCATCGGCTACATCTCCACCGGCGGCGGCGCGTTTTTGGAATTTTTGGAAGGTAAAGAGCTGCCCGCCGTGGCCGCGTTGGAAAAACGCGGCGCGTAAGGCCTGCAACGTTTTCAGACGGCCTTTGTACAAACAGGCCGTCTGAAAACGGGAGAAACGCCGTTTTGCCGTTGGCGCGGCAGACATGAAAAGGCCGTCTGAAAATCCGATTTCGGGTTTTCAGACGGCCTTTTTATCGTGCGTAAGGTGTGTTGCGCAGCAACGCACGCGGTTTGGTGTTTTTCGCGAAAGCGTGCGGACAAAAGAGCCGTCTGAAAGCCTGTTTTCGCGGTTTCAGACGGCCTTTTTTTGACACGGAGGCGCAGGAGCGGGACGGGAGGCGGCCTTCACGGCATCAAACGCCGGCGCCCGAACCGTGTTTCAGGCGGCCTCTGTCCGCGCAAACGGCGGCACGGGGCAGCCGGCCTGGCGCAGCAGGGCGCAGGTTTCGTAAACGGGCAGACCCATCACGCCGCTGTGGCTGCCGTTGAGGCTGCGCACGAAAACGCCGCCTATGCCCTGTATGCCGTAGGCCCCAGCCTTGTCGAGCGGTTCGCCGCTTGCGACATAGGCGTCGATTTGCGCGTCGTCGATTTCGGCGAAGACAACGGTGCTGGTGTGGAGGATGCTGCGGCTGAGGCCGTCTGAAAACAGGCAAACGGCGGTGAGGACTTGGTGTTCGTTGCCGGAGAGGGCGGCGAGCATGGTGCGGGCGTGGTCGGGCGATTCGGGTTTGCCGAGGATTTCGCCATTGAGGACGACGGCGGTGTCGGCGCTGAGCACGGGGGCGGCGGGCGGTGTCTTGCCCGCGTTTTGCCGTGCGGAAAGGGCGGCGGCGTTTTTTTCGCAGGCCATGCGGACGACGTAGGCGGCAGGGTCTTCGTGCGGACGGGGCGTTTCGTCGATGGCGGCGGCAATGCATTCGACGCGAAAGCCGAGGTTTTCGAGAATCTCGCGGCGGCGCGGGCTGGCGGAAGCGAGATAAATGAGGGGTGCGGTCATGTCGGGTTTTTCCTGTTTGCGCGGGGAAGGGCGGCATTATATCGGCAGAGGCCGTCTGAAAGCGCCGCGCCCTGTTCAAACGCTGTCGGAACGGTGTTTCAGACGGCCTCTGCGCCGTTGCGGCGGCACGCTCTTCCGCCCGTCGGCGGCCGCGTGTCTGGCAAAATGAAACGGTGTTACAATCCGCGCTCTTTTGCCAACCCGTACCGTCTGCCGTTTCCCGCCATGAACCGCCCATCCGCCGCCTTTGTTTTTTTGTTCGCGCTCGGCCTGCCCGCCGCCGCGTTTTCAGACGGCCTCTCCGATGCCGCAAAGCAGGAGAGGCCGTCTGAAAACGCAGCGGAGCAGAAGCCTTCGTTTGCCCAACGGATGAAAAACCGCCTCGGCCTGAACAAGAAAACGGAAGACGGGGCGGCGGCGCTGAAACCGAAGTTTCCCGTGACGGTGGAGGCCGCGCCTGCCGATGTGAAGGAAATGATTGAAACGCACCTGCCGCTGATTACGCAGCAGCAGGAAGAAGTGCTCGACGAAGAGCAGATGGAGTTTCTCGCCGAGGAAGCGCCCGAGCAGGTGCTGACGATGCTGAAAACCAAGGGTTATTTCAACGCGCGGGTGACAGTGTCGCGGCAGGGCGCGGGCTATCTGGTGAAGGTGGAGAGCGGGGCGCAGACGACGACGGGCAATGTCAGCGTTGCCATTCTCGGCGATGTGCTGCAAGACGAAAACCTCGGCGCATATTACCGTTCGGCTTTGGAAAACTGGGCGCTGCCGGTGGGCAGCGTCTTCAACCAAGACGATTGGAGCAGCAGCAAAACCTCGGTGTTATCGGCCGTTCGCCGCAAGAAATACCCGTTGGCGGAATTTTCCTCCACCCGCGCCTTGGTCGACCCGGCTAAGCGCAGCGTCGATTTGTCGGTGGCGGTGGAAAGCGGCAAACCGGTTTACTTCGGCGATTTGGAAATCAGCGGCACCAAGCGTTATCCCGAAAGCGTGGTGCGCGGGCTGGCGCAGTTTGCCCCCGGTTCGCCCTATGATTTGGACAAGCTGCTCGACTACCAGCAGGCTTTGGAGCAGGACAGCCACTATTCGGGCGCGTCGGTGCAGGCCGATTTCGACAGGCTAGACGGCGACCGCGTACCGGTGAAAGTGACCGTGTCGGAAATGAAGCGGCAGAAGCTGGAACTGGGCGTGCGTTTCGATTCGGAATACGGCTTGGGCGGCTCGTTCGGCTACGACCACTACAACCTCTTCGGCCGCGGCTACACCGGCTCGGCGGTGGTCAATGCCGACCGCTACGAGCAAACCGTCGCCGCCGGTATCAGCCAGCCGCGCAACAGCCGGGGACGCTACTGGACCAGCTCCGTGTCCTACAACCGCAAAACCACGCAGAAACTCGAAACCGAAACCATCACCGCCGGCCTGTGGCGCGTGCGCGACCGCAACGGCATCGAATCGCGGCTGGGCATCGAATATGTCGAAGACAAATCGAAAATTCCCGACGCCAAAATCAACCTCGGCCGCTCCTTCGCCACCATGCTCACCGCCTCGTGGAAAAAACAGAGCATCGAAACCCAGCTGCGCCCCGAAAACGGCTACTACCTCGACATCAAAGGCGGCACCACCCTCGGCAGCCTGATGTCTTCCTCGTCCATGCAGCGCATCGCCGGCGGCGCGGGCTACTACTTCACCCCCGAGAACAAAAAAATCGGCACCTTCGTCGCCCGCGGCCAAATCGGCTTCGTCAACGCCAGCGACAGCAGCGATACCCCCGCCGTACTGCGTTTCCGCACCGGCGGCGCCACCTCCGTGCGCGGTTACGAACTTGACAGCATCGGCCTGGCCGGCCCCTCCGGCTCTGTCCTGCCCGTCCGCGCCCTCGCCGTTGCCAGCGCCGAATACCAATACCCCATCAACAAAAGCTTCTCCGCCGCTCTGTTCCACGACATGGGCGACGCGGCGCACAGCTTCCAAGACATGAAACTCAAACACGGCACGGGCATCGGCGTGCGCTGGTTCAGCCCCGTCGCCCCCTTCTCCTTCGACATCGCCTACGGCCACCAGGACAAAAAAATCCGCTGGCACATCAGCTTGGGAACCCGTTTCTAAATGACCGCGACACACGACAAGGCCGCCGAAAGGCCGTCTGAAAAAAACGAAAACCCCACCCTCGGGCCGTCTGAAAACGAAGGCGGCGGCGCCAACGGCGAAAGGCCGTCTGAAAACCCGAAAAAGCCGAAAAAAAGCCTGCCGCGCCGCCTTATCAAAGCCCTGCTGTGGCTCCTCCTCATCCTCATTCTGACGCTGGCGGGTGCGCTCTACTGGCTCGCCGCCACCGAATCCGGCCTGCGCGCCGCCCTCTACCGCCTGCCCGAACTGGGCGGCGTGCATATCGGCAGCAAAACCCTCAAAGGCACGCTGTGGCACGGCTTCGAAGGCGACGGCTGGACAGTGCGGACGCCCTCCGCCGACATCGACATCAGCCGCCTCGCCTTCCAATGGCAGCCCAAGCAAATCTTTTCAGACGGCCTCCTGCACATCGAAAAGATAGACGCGGGCGACATCCATATCCAAAGCAAACCCACGCCGCCCAAAGACAGCCCGCCCGCCAAACTGCCCGACAGCATAGACCTGCCGCTGGCCGTACAGATCGACAAACTCTCCGTCGGCAAAATCAGCAGCGGCAAAGCCCGCACTGTCTTCGTCACCCGCATCGACGTCGCTTACGCCTACAATCGCCGCAGCCACAAACTCACCGTCTCCCGCCTCGTCACCCCGTGGAGCGGCAACGACGGCACGCTGGAAATTCAGACGGCCTCCCCCTTCGCCCTCAAAGGCAGCTTTGGCGGCATAGCCGTGCTCGACGACATCGTCAGCGAAACACAGCTCAAACTGGCGGGCGACCTCAAACAAACCGCCCTCACTGCCCGCCTCGCCAGCGGCGACGTCAAACTGAACGCCGACGCCCTCGTCAGCCTGTTTGAAAACCGCCTCGACAAACAAATCGACCACGTCCTGATTAAAGGCAGCGGCATCGACCCCGCCGTCTTCGCCGAAGGCGCGCCCGAAGCCGACTTCGACTTCGACGCCACCATCATCCCCTCGCCGCAGGCCGGTCTCGCCCTCGAAGGCTCGATCGACCTCACCAACCGCGTCGCCGCCCCCGCCGAAAACAACGCCCTGCCGGTACGCACCGTCTTCGGCGACTTCACCGTCGGCAAAGACGGCGTTTTGTCCGTGCACGACGTCGAAGTCGGCCTGCTGCAAAAAGGCCGCATCCTCCTCGGTGGCAAAATGGACACCGACAAAAACACCCTCGCCTTAGAGGCCGTCTTAAAAGACGTCGCTACCGCCGACATCGCCGAAACCGCCTACCGCGACACCCTCAACGGCACGCTCTCCCTTAACGGCAGCTACCGCGAACCCGAAGCGGCTTGGGACATCCGCGCCGAACGCGCCCAAAGCACAGGCCGTCTGAAAATCGACACCGACACCAAACTCGGCCAGCGCACCCTCAACATCATCCGCGCTGCCGTCAGCCCCCGTGACGGCGGCAGCCTCGAAGCACGCGGCAAACTCGAACTCTTCAACAAACAAATACTTGCCGCTGATATTACCGCCGACCGCTTCAACCCCGCCAAACTCCATCCCGACCTGCCCGCAGGCGGCATCAACGGCCGCGCCGTCCTCAACGGCGAATTGGCCGACCTTGTCCTGAACGGCAAACTGACGCTCGGCAACAGCACCCTCTCCGGCGCCGTCCTCTCCGGCAGCGCCGACGTGCAGTATGAAAAACAGCACCTCAGCCGCGCCAAAGCCGACATCGTCCTCGGCCGCAACCGCCTCAAAGCCGACGGCAGCTTCGGCAAAGCAGGCGACCGCCTCAACCTCGACCTTGCCGCCCCCGAACTCGACAAATTCGGCTTCGGCCTCGGCGGCGCCCTCAACGCCAAAGGCTACATCGCGGGCGACCCGAAAAAACTCGCTGCCGACCTCACCGGCAGCGTGCGCGGCCTGCGCGTGCAAAACGCCCTCAGCGTGCGCGAACTCGACTTCAAAGCCGCCGCCTCGCCCGATTACAGCCTGCCCCTCAACATCCAAGTACGCGGCCGCGACATCGTGGCGGGCGGCAAAGACGGCACGCGCATCGACACCGTCAACGCCGCCGTCACCGGCACCGGCCTGCGCCACAACGTGCGCGCCGACGGCAGCATGGCGATGGGCGGCAAACACTACAAACTCGACCTCGAAGCCGACGGCGGCCTGAACAAAGACAACGTTTGGAAAGGCACGCTGGGCAGGCTCGATCTGTCGGGCGGCTTCAACCTCAAACTGCAAAACCGCCTTGCCCTCGAAGCGGGCGCGCAGCGCGTGGTGCTGGGCGCGGCGCAGTGGGCGGCGATGGGCGGCCGTCTGAACATGGAACGCTTCGTCTGGGACAAACAAAACGGCCTCACCAGCAAAGGCAGCGCCGCCAACCTCAATGTCGCCGAACTGCACAGCTTCTTCAAACCGCCCGTCGAACACAACCTCGTCCTCGCCGCCGACTGGGACTTGTCATACAGCCGCGACGCGCGCGGCTTCCTCAACGTGCGCCAGCAGTCGGGCGACATCGTCATCCCCTACCGCAAACAGGCGCTCGGCCTGACCGGCCTCGTTTTGCAAACCCGCCTGCAAAACGGCCGCATCGACAACCAAATCTCCGGCAAAACCCGCTACGGCGAACTCTCCGGCAGCGTCGGCATCAGCCAGCAGTTCGGCAGCTCCATCCTGCTCGCGCCCGTGTCCGGCAGCGTCAAACTCGACATCCCCGACCTGGCCGCGCTGAAAAACCTGATGCCCGTCGGCCAAAGCGTGAAAGGCAGACTGGCGGCCGCGGCCACCGTCGGCGGCCGCGTCGGCGAGCCGCAGCTGGGCGGCACGCTCGAGGGCAGCGGCCTTTACTACATCAACCGCGATCTGGGCGTCATTCTCGACAACGGCAGCCTGCGTTCGCGCTTCGTCGGCCGCGAATGGCAGATACAGGCGCTCAAATTCCAACGCGGCAGCGGCAGCGTCGCCCTGGCGGGCAGCGTCGGCTGGGGCGGCGGCATTCCCGTCGTCGATGCCTCGGCCGTGTTCGACAAATATGAAATCCTCGACAAACCGCGCCGCCGCCTCGCCGTCAGCGGCGACACCCGGCTGCGCTACACCGAGAAAAACGGCATCACCCTTACAGGCCGTCTGAAAGTGGACGAAGGCCGCTTCGGCATGCAGAAATCGGGCATGCCGACGCTGGACGACGACGTGGAAGTGATCGGCGAAGCGAAAAAAGAACCCTCCGCCGCCGTGCCCATCAGCATGGACATTGCCCTTGATCTCAACGACAAAGTCTATTTCAAAGGCGAAGGCGTCGACGTCACCCTCGGCGGCCAACTCAAACTCACCGCCAAGCCCAAGCAGGACGTGCAGGGTGTCGGCACGATTAAAGTCGTCAAAGGCAAATACAAAGCCTACGGCCAGGATTTGAACATCACCAAAGGCACGGTGTCCTTCGTCGGCCCCTTGTCCGACCCCAACCTCAACATCCGCGCCGTACGCAACCTCTCGCCCGTCGACGCGGGTGTGGAAGTGGTCGGCAGCCTGAGCAGCCCGCGCGTCACCCTCGTTGCCAACGAGCCGATGAGCGAAAAAGACAAGCTCTCCTGGCTCATCCTCAACCGCGCCAGCAGCGGCAGCGACGGCGACAACGCCGCCCTCTCCACCGCCGCCAGCGCCTTCCTTGCGGGCAAGCTCAACGACAAAATCGGCCTGGTCGACGATTTCGGCATGACCAGCCGCCGCAGCCGCAACGCGCAGACAGGCGAACTCAACCCCGCCGAGCAGGTGATCACCGTCGGCAAGCAGCTGACAAGCGAGCTGTATCTGGGCTACGAGTTCGGCCTCAACAGCGCCAGCCAGACGGTCAAACTCGTCTACCAGCTCACGCGCAGCATCCAGGCCATCGCCCGCGTCGGCTCGCAGTCCTCCGGCGGCGAAATCAAATACGTCGTCCGCTTCGACTGACGAAAGGCCGTCTGCAACATACAAGGCCGTCTGAAAGCCCGTAGCGCTTTCAGACGGCCTTGGTGTTTTCTGCGTTTGCACCTGCCGCCTACCGCCGTTGCAAGCGGCGAAAAGGCCGTCTGAAAAACCGACGGCGGATTTCAGACGGCCTCAAAAAACGCGCCACCGTTGCAAACCGCAAAAAGGCCGTCTGAAAAGGTTTCAGACGGCCTCTGCGTTTTCTTCCGCTCAGCGGCAGGCTTCGATGCACTCGCGCACCAGCTCCGTGCCCCGGTAGACCATGCCGCTGTACAGCTGCACCGCCGTGGCGCCGAGGCGGAGTTTTTCAGCGGCGTCGGCTCCGCTCATGATGCCGCCCACGCCGATGACGGGGAGTTTGCCGTCGATATGCTGCGCCAGAAGCTGCAAGACGCGGTTGCTTTTTTCGCGCACGGGTTCGCCCGAGAGGCCGCCTGCTTCGGCGGCAAGCGGGTGGCTGCCGAGGGCGGTTTTGTCGATGGTGGTGTTGGTGGCGATGATGCCGTCCATTTCCACTGCTTTGACGACGCGGGCGATGTCGGCAATTTGCGTTTCGTCCAAATCGGGCGCGATTTTGACGGCGAGGGGAACGTATTTTCCGTGCGCGGCACAGAGGTGCGCCTGTTTGTCTTTCAGGGCGGCGAGCAGGGCGGTGAGTTCGTCGCCGCCTTGCAGCTCGCGCAGGTTTTTGGTGTTGGGCGAGGAGATGTTGACGGTGATGTAGTCGGCGTGGGCGTAGGCTTTTTCGAGGCAGATCAAATAGTCGTCGGCCGCGTTTTCCATCGGTGTGACGGCGTTTTTGCCGATGTTGATGCCGAGGATGCCGCGGCGGCGGCTTTTTTCCAGGTGGCGTATCATCGCGTCGATGCCTTCGTTGTTGAAGCCCATGCGGTTGACGATGGCGCGCTGTTCGGGCACGCGGAACAGGCGCGGCTGCGGGTTGCCGCGCTGGGGTAGGGGGGTGACGGTGCCGACTTCGACGAAGCCGAAGCCCAGCGCGAAAAGGGCGTCGGTGTAGGCGCCGTTTTTGTCGAGGCCGGCGGCGAGGCCGACGGGGTTGGGCAGGGTCATGCCCATCAGCGGCGTCGGGCGCGTGTCGCGCTCCACGGCGGGCAGCAGGCCGCAGCAGGCGGCGGTTTTCAGGGCGTTGAGGGCGAGGTGGTGGGCTTTTTCGGGATCGAGGGCGAACACGAGGGGGCGGAGCAGGGAATACATGGTTGGAGGCCGTCTGAAAAGAAAAAAACGGGCGGATTCTACCCGAATCCGTCCGTTTTATCAGTTGTGCCGCCGTGTTTAAAAGCCGCGTCGGCCTTCGAGAAAGGCGATTTCGTCGGGCGTGCTTTCGCGTCCCAGCACGGCGTTGCGGTGCGGATAGCGGCCGAAGCGGCTGATGACGAGCTGGTGTTTGAGTTCGAAATCCAGCGGGTTGCCGGGGGCGTATTGTTTGAAGACGCCGACGGCATGGGCGTGCACTTCGGGGCTTTCGCTGTGCATGAAGGGCATGATGACAAACTGGCGCTCGTCGGGCGTCATCGAGGCGAAGCCGGGGCGGGTGATGGCTTCCTGCGCCAGGCACAGCGCGGCCAAGTCCTGCGCGAAAGCCTGCGGGCTGTTGCGGAAGAGGTTGCGCGAAAACTGGTCGAGAATGATGATTTCGGCCAGCCTGCCCTGCATGGTTTTGCGCCAGCCCGAAAGTTCGCCCGCCGCCGCCTGCCGCCACAGGGGGAAGAAGAGGAGGCGGATTTTTTCGTCGAATTCTTTGCTTTCGGCAAACCAGTAGGGGCGGCTTTCTTCGGAAAACCAGAAATCCAATACGGCTTGTGTGTCGATGGTCATTGTGTCGTTCCTTTTTCTGTTCGGAAAATGCGGCTGCCGCCTGTTCGGACGGCCTCAGTGTACTTTCAACAGCTCTACTTCAAACACCAGCGTGGCGTTCGGCGGAATCACGCCGCCCGCGCCGCGTGCGCCGTAGCCCATTTCGGGCGGGATGGTGAGCTTGCGTTTGCCGCCTTCCTTCATGCCGGCGAAACCTTCGTCCCAGCCGCGGATAACCTGACCTGCGCCGAGTTTGAACTCGAAGGGCTGGCCGCGGTCGAGGCTGGAATCGAATTTGCTGCCGTCGGCGAGGCGGCCGGTGTAGTGGACGCTGATGCGGCGGCCTTTTTCGGCTTCGGTGCCGCTGCCGGTTTCGATGTCTTCGATGATGAGGCTCATGATGTGCTCCTTTGTGTCGGTTGGGAAACGGAAGGCCGTCTGAAAAGGCGTGCGCCGTTGCAGACGGCATATGCGGGCGCATTGTAGCAGGGTTTGGCGCGAGGCGTCTGAAACGGCTTTCAGACGGCCTTTTTTGTTTTCACTACCTTGAAGCCCCGCTTTCAGACGGCCTCAAGTTTGGCGAACGCGGTATCAAGCTCTTTCACGCCTTGTTTGCCGAAATTGATGGTCAGGCGGGCGGAGTTGCCCTTGTCGGCGGCGTCGATGATTACGCCCGTGCCGAATTTGGCGTGGCGCACGTTTTGGCCGATGCGGAAGCCCGCGTAGCTTTGCGCGGGTTGGTAGTTTTCGGCGGGGCTGCTGCGGCGCAGCGGGGGAGCGTCGGCAAAGGCGGCAGATTTTTTCGGCGAGAGAAAGTGCAGCACTTGGGGCGGGATTTCTTCGACAAAGCGCGACACTACGCCGAATTGGGTTTGGCCGTGCAGCATCCGCTGTTGCGCCATGCTGATATACAGCCGTTTGCGCGCGCGGGTGATGGCAACGTACATCAAACGGCGTTCTTCTTCGAGGCCGCCGCGCTCGGCCAGCGAAAGCTCGCTGGGGAAGCGGCCTTCTTCCATGCCGGTGAGGAACACGGTGTCAAATTCCAAGCCTTTGGCGGCATGCACGGTCATGAGCTGTACCGCGTCTTCGCCTTCGCCCGCCTGGTTTTCGCCCGATTCGAGCGCGGCGTTGCTTAAAAAGGCGAGCACGGGAAAGGCGGGGTCGGCGGCGGCGTTGTCGGGCAGGATTTCAAAATTGCTTTCTTCGGGCTTGAACGCGATGGCGGCGTTGACCAGTTCGTCGAGATTGTCCAAACGGTCTTGGTGGTCGCCTTTTTGCGTTTGGTAATACTCAACCAAGCCGCTGTCGCGCACGATGCCGGAGACGATTTCGGCCAGCGGCATCTGGCCGATTTGCGTACGCAGGTTTTCAATCAGGCGCACGAAGGCGGCGACTTTGGCGGCTTTCGCACCGGCGGCGCAGGCGGCCTGCCAGAGGGATATGCCCATTTCGGACGAGGCCGTCTGAATGTTTTCAATCGTGCGCACGCCGATGCCGCGCGGCGGCACGTTAATCACGCGCAACAGGGCGTTGTCGTCGTCGGGGTTGACGGCGAGGCGCAGGTAGGCGAGCGCGTGTTTGATTTCTTGGCGTTCGTAAAAGCGCAGGCCGCCGTAGATTTTGTAGGGGATGCCGCTGCGGAACAGGCTTTGTTCGATAACGCGGGATTGGGCGTTGCTGCGGTAGAGGACGGCGATTTCGTCCAAATCCCAGCCTTCGCGTTCGAGGGCTTTGGTTTCGTCAACAATGAACTGGGCTTCTTCGAGGTCGGTAAAGGCGGAGTAGTAGCGGATTTTGTCGCCGGCTTCGGCGTCGGTGCGCAGGTTCTTGCCGAGGCGTTCGTCGTTGTTTTCAATCACGGCATTGGCGGCGGCGAGGATGTTGCCGACGGAGCGGTAGTTTTGCTCGAGTTTGACGGGCGCGTCGATGTGGAACTCTTCCATCAGCGCAGTCATGTTGCCGACGTTCGCGCCGCGGAAGCGATAAATGCTTTGGTCGTCGTCGCCGACGGCAAAGACTGCCGCGTTACCGCCCGCCATGAGTTTGAGCCAGGCGTATTGCAGTTTGTTGGTGTCTTGGAACT
>CAMURX010000018.1 GCA_947097615.1 uncultured Neisseria sp.
GCCGAAGCCTGCTCGGGCTACGACCCCGAATGGGAGAAGAAAACCCCGTGGTAGGGGCAGAGACTGAAAAGGCCGTCTGAAAGCAGAGCTTCAACAAAGTTAAAACATGCTTTCAGACGGCCTTGGATAAAAAACCTGTTTTTTAATACGGACGCGCAAAAGCAGCCTGAAACTGTAAACACCGTCATTCCCGCGCAGGCGGGAATCTTGTCCGAAGCACGGCATACGGCGGAGAAACAACTTAACCGCAACCGATAAAAGATTCCCGCCTGCGCGGGAATGACGAAGTCCACCAAATCGGATTCCCGAATCCGACAGCCGTTTGCCAAACGGCGAAAGGCAGCCTGAAAGACTGTTATGCTTCCCGTGCCAAAACGTCGGATACAAGTATCCGACCTACGGGCTACACAGGCAGCCTGAAAACACCGTTTCCAAAAACCCAAAAAGCAGCCTGAAACCCATTCCCCCACCCCTGAAAACCCCGCCATGACCGACATCCTGCGCCAAAGTGCCGAACAAAAATACGCCGGCGAGCTGCAACGTCTCGCCGACAAAGACAAAAAATCCCCCAAACCCGCCGGTTGGAAGCTCTCTGCCCATGCCGTGCGCCGCTTTATTCTCGGCGACGACAAACTCGGCATCAGCCGCAAATTCTACGGCGACGACCCGCTAATCGACCGCGCCCTCGTTACCCTGATGGGGCGGCAGGGGCTGATGCTCGTCGGCGAGCCGGGCACCGCCAAATCCATGCTTTCCGAGCTGCTGGCCGCCGCCGTCTGCGGCACTTCGCAGCTCACCATCCAGGGCACGGCCGGCACCACCGAAGACCACATCAAATACTCGTGGAACTACGCCCTGCTGCTTTCCGAAGGGCCGGGCGAAAAATCGCTGATTCCCTCGCCGCTTTACCATGCCATGCAGCACGGCCGCATCGCCCGTTTTGAAGAAATCACCCGCTGCCCCGCCGAAATCCAAGACGTGCTGGTGTCGCTGATGTCGGAAAAACGCATGATGGTGCCCGAAATGGGGCAGGACGCGGGCATCGCCGCCGCCGCCGGTTTCAATATCATCGCCACCGCCAACCTGCGCGACCGGGGCGTGCACGAGATGTCTTCCGCGCTCAAACGCCGCTTTAATTTTGAAACCGTGCGCCCGATTGCCGACCGTGCGTTTGAAGTCGAGCTGGTGCAGATGCAGCTGAAAAACGAGCTGGAGGATTTGCACAAGCAGGTAAACATCCGCCCCGAAGTCGTCGAACTGCTGGTAACCGTGTTCCAAGAGCTGCGCACCGGCCAAACCGGCGAAGGCGGCAGCCTGAAAACGCCCGACGCGGTAATGTCCACCGCCGAAGCCGTCAACACCGCCCACGCCGCCTGCCTGCAGGCCGTATATCTGGGCAACGGCGAGATGGACGCGGGCACCGTCGCCCGCCAGCTTGTCGGCGTGGTGTTTAAAGACAACGCCGAAGACGCCAAACGCCTGCGCTACTATCTGGACACCGTCGCCAAAGAACGCGCCCGCCACAGCCAAGACTGGCAGGCGTTTTATCAGGCGGGGCGCGAGATGTAGGCAGTCTGAAACCGCCAATCCCGCCGTGTCTTTTACTCCCTCCCCTGCGCCTCAAGCGCGGGGGAGGGTTGGGGTGGGGGTGGCAGTTCGCAGAACTGCTTTGCGCGTTGCCCGCAAACATTGCCGAAGCGGCACCAGCCCCCACCCTGGCCCTCCCCCGCGAGCGGGAGAGGGAATGCTGTTGCTCCGCCGCTTTCAGACGGTCTGTAAAGGCAGCCTGAAACCCCCGCCCGCCGTTTTCAGACGGCCTTTCCTAACTCCAACCACCCGCACCCGCCCATGCCCAAATCCGCCCCCCCGCCCCGTCTCACCGCCGCGCTGGCCGCGCAAGGCCGTCTGAATGCGCAGAACATCTGGTTTGCGCCGATACGCCACCACAGCCCGGCCTGCGCGTTTGCGCTGCGGCAGCTGCTGGCCGAAGTCCGACCGAGCCATGTGCTGATTGAAGCGCCGCAGGGTTTCAACGCGCTGCTGCCCGATTTGCTGTCGGACGACACCGTGCCGCCGGTGGCGGTGTTCGCGCAGGCGCAGACGCGGAAAAAGGGCGCGGATGCGGATGACGAAACGGGCGGGGCGGACATCCGTTCGGCCTATTTTCCGTTTTGCGGATACTCGCCCGAGTGGGTGGCTTTGCGCGAGGGCGCGGCGGCGGGGGCGGAAATACGGTTTATCGATGCGGATTGGGCGGCGCAGTGCGCGGTGGAAGCGGAACACGGCGGCGCGGCGCAGGGCGGCCTGATGTGGGAGCGTTATCTGGCGCACAGTCGCTATATCCGCGAGCTGGCGCGGCGGCTGCATTGCCGCGACCACGACGAGGTGTGGGAGCATTTGTTCGAGCTGCAAAGCCCCGAGCGTTTGCGCGCGCCGCAGCGGTTTTTTGCCGACGTCTTCGCCTGGTGCGCGCTGGCGCGGCTGGATTATGAAGACGAAGTGCTGCTGCGCGAAGGTTCGCTGCACCGCGAATACGCGATGTACCGCCATATCTGCGATCTGCGCCAAAGGCAGCCTGAAAGCCGCATTCTGGTGGTAACCGGCGGCTTTCACACGCTCGCGCTGATCGAGCATTTGAGCGGCGGCGCCGCGCCGCCGCCCCATCTTGCCGATACGCGCGCTTGGCAGGAAGACGCCTGGCTGATCCGCTACAGCTTCGACCGCCTGGACGCACTCAGCGGCTACGCTTCGGGCATGCCGTCGCCCGCGTATTACCAGCAGTTTTGGCAGGATTTGCACACGGCGGCCGACGACGAAGGCAGCCTGAAAACCGCCGTGTACGACTATTTGAGCCGCCTGATCCACCAGCTCGGCGCAGACGGCCTGCTGCAAACCACCGCCTACACCGCGCTGGCAGCCGCGCAGGCCGAAGGGCTGGCCGCGCTGCGCGGCCACTACCGCGCGGGGCGCTACGACTTGCTCGACGCGCTGCACAGCACGCTGGTCAAAGGCAGTGCCGACGACGGCGCGGCCGCGCTGTGGCAGGCGGTGCACCGCTTTATGGGCGGCAGCGAATTGGGGCAGACCGCCGCCGGACAGCGCAGCCCCGCCCTGCTGCAAAACACCTACCGCCAGGCGCAGGGCTACCGTTTCCGCCTGGACGACACGCTGGCCAAAACGCGCAAACTCGATGTTTACCGCAAACCGCAACACCGCCTGATCAGCCGTTTCCTGCACCTGACGGCGTTTGTCGGCAGCGGCTTTGCCGAGCGGCTTTCCGGCCCCGATTTCGTCGGCGGCAGCGGCTTGGATCTGCTGTTTGAAGAATGGCGCTACGCCTGGACGCCCGCCGTCGAAGCCCGTCTGCTCGAGTTGGCCGAACAGGGCGACAGCCTGCGCGCCATCGCCGCCGAACGCCTGCTGGCCGAACAGCGGCAGCTCGAAGACGAAGGCCAAGCCGCGTCCGCCGGCCACACCGCCCGCCTGCTCGCCCAAGCCTGCCGTCTCGGTTTGGAAAACCATCTGGCGCGCCTGCAAAAGCTGCTCGACACCCTGCTGCAAAACGACAGCCGTCTCGACTCGCTCATCGACGCCGCCCGCCGCCTGTTTTACCTGTGGCACGGCCGCAAACTGCTGCAACTGCCCGAAGAAGCGTTTGAAAACAGCATCCTGCTCGCCATCCGCCACAGCATCTACCGCCTAAACCAAATCTACGACACCCGCCAAGAGCAAAGCGAAGCCAACCTGCCCCTGCTCGTCGGCCTGCACGGCCTGATCGCCCAAGCCGCCGAACGCTTCCCCGCCGCGCAGGACTTCGCCGACGCCTTTTACCGCGCCATCGACCCCCGCCGCCTGGCCGCCCTGCATCTCACCCATCTCAAAGGCGCGGCCGACACCCTGATGTTTCTCGACAAACGCATCGGCCAAAGCGAACTGCAAAGCCGCCTGGCCGCCGCCTTTACCACCGGCACCCCGCCCGAAACCGCCGTGCGCTATCTGCAGGGCGTGTTCCACACCGCCCCCGAAATCTTCGTCCAATCCGCCGCCGCCACCGCCGCGCTGCACCGCCTGATCGCCGAATGGGACGCCGAACGCTTTCTCGCCGTATTACCCGATCTGCGCCAAATCTTCAGCAGCCTGAACCCCAAACAAAGCCGGCAAATCGCCGACCAGGCCGCCACCCTGACCGGCCTTGCCCCCGCCCCCGCCGTCTTCACCGACATCGGCGAAGCCGACATGCTCGCCGCCGCCGCCCTCGACACCCGCCTGCGCCGACTGCTGGCGGCAGACGGCATGGCGGGGTGGCTGGGGTTGTGAGCTGCCGGAAACACCGAAGGCCGTCTGAAACCCCTTTCAGACGGCCTTTATTATCGATTCGACGATGCCGCACGGCTGGCCGCATCCTACCCCCCTAAGAAGAGCAATACAAAAAAACGTCTCGAAAAACATAAAAAAATGATTCAAAAACAGCTCGACATCAATCACGAACAAATCATCCGCCATCATGAATTACAACACTACATCCATAACCTCCATCTCGCTTTTCTTAAAATGCTTGCAGGTGGTAATTCCTATATCGAATCTTCACGTTGGGCGGCAAAAACGGCGTAGATTTTAAAAATGAAAGTCTGGCAGCCGAAATTTCATTAAAAACGCACAGACCTGATTTGTTTGAAGAAGTACAAAGAATGGAACAAGCAATTGATGACGGATACAAACCTTACCCCAATGACCCGTATCACAAAATGCCCAAAGAAGAACAGGCAGCATATAGAAAAACATTGGCACAAAATATTGTGACGATAAAAGATATAAAAACGGTAGTAAAGACGATATTGATTTTGTCAACTCTTGGTTGCGTGATAACAATATTGACCCGAAAAAACTGAAAGAAGGAATGACGATTGTTGACTTGATTTATCAAGAAAAAGGAAATAAATCACCTATGTTGTATTTACAATTAGGTAAACGCCTTAAAGACGATAAAAACAAACTTTCTCATAATGTTCAAGAAACCATTAATGCTTTCGATGCAAAAGCAAACAAACTGAATCTGACAAATGTTACCAACAACCAAGAAAACTTTGTTCAAGAACAGGAAAACCAAAGAAACCTTCAAATGGACAGATAAAAATTCAGACGGCCAATTGGCCGTCTTTTCCAATCTACATATACTTACGCCAATCAAACGGCTCGCCAGTACGTTCCAACCTCTCTCTTTCCAATCTGTCAGCACGACCAGCAGCAGCCTCAGCAGCGTTCCATTTCTTTTTAGATTTTCTCTTCGCCTGCTTGGCAACCTGCTTGCCCGTTTGCCCTGCTCCTTTTTGCTCTACTCTCTTTACTGTGCCCGTCTGTACCAATCCTTCTCTTGCTTCCACTACTCCCTTCAAATACCCTTCCCTTCCTCCTCTTTCTACTATCCCTGCTCCGCTGTACAGCTTCGCTTCCTCCCGGCTTATCCCCATCCCGAATTCTTTAACTTCCGCAACAACAGCCATCGGTACCACCAATGCCAAAGAAACTACAACCATCTGTAAAATTTTGTCCGTCTTCATCTTTTTATCCATTATAAAATTTAAATAAAATCCAAAATTCCCTTTCAAAATCAATTGAAAGTGTTAAAATTATAATGCACGTAGCACGCAAATTTTTGTAAAGACGATGTTGTTCCCATAGTCCTCCTGCGGGCATAAACACGGAAATAAAGTTTTGAAAGCGCGGTTTCAAAGAAGTAAAAACAGATTTCCGCAGCAATCGTTTAAAATCCCGCCCCATGACCTCCCGCCGCGATCCCACCTTCTCCCTCGCCCTTGCCGCCCTCTTTGCCCTGCTGTTCGTCCTGCTTTACGGCGGCGCCAACCTGCTTGCCGCCCTTGTGCCGTGGCGCATCCGCCCCGCCCTGCCTTTTGAGGCCGCCGTTCCCTTTGTGCCCGCGTGGAGCATTGTTTATCTCAGCCTGCCGCTGCTGCTTCTGCTGTGCGGCCTGCGCTTGGACAGGCGTGGCGCGTGGACACTGTTTGCCGTCCTCGCCGCCGAACTGGCCGCCGCCGCTCCCTTTTTCGTCCTTCTGCCCGTTCAGACGGCCTGGCCGCCGCGCCAAGCCGAAGGCTTTTGGCAGCCCTTTTTCCTGTTGGCCGACCACATCAGCCTGACGCGCAACCACCTCCCCTCCCTGCACACCGCCTTCGCCCTCACCGCCGCCCGGTTCGCGTGGCGGCAGCGGTTTCCCGCCCGCGCCCTTTATCTCCTGTGGGCGGCGGCCGTCGTCCTCTCCACCCTGCTGATACACGAACACCACTTGGCCGACCTCGCCGCAGGCGGCCTGCTCGCCCTCGCCGCCTGCCGCTTCGTTGCCCCGATAGCGGCGCGCGACAGCGTGTTCCGCCGCGCCGACACCGCCTTTCTGCTGCTGCACGAACAGGCCGCCTTCGCCCGCCGCCACCGCCGCTACGCCCTCATCAGCCTGATTCTCGCCCTCTACCGCATCCGCCGGCCCAAACGCGGCGGCCTGATGGTGGCGGGCTACTGCTTTTTGCAGGCTTTCGACGACCTGATGGACGGCGACAGGACGCTCCCACCAAAAGCGTGCGGGAATGGCGTTTCCGCAAGCCCCGTCGCCGAAGCAGACCGCCTGATAAGCGAATGGCAGCGCGGCGTTTTCGACACGCACGACCATTACAGCCGCCTCGCCGCCTGCTTCCGAGGCCGTCTGAACGCCGTTTTGCCGCCCGACACCGCCCGCGAAGCCGTGTTTCAGACGGCCTCCCTGCTGCACACCATGCGCCGCGACCGCCTGCGCGCCGACGCCGCCGAAATTTGGCCTGCCGCCGCACTCGCCGCCCACCACCGCGCCACCTTCGCCGACTCGCTCGACCTCCTCTTTGCCGCCGCAGGCGCAAGCAGCCGCAGCCGCGACCTGCCCGAACTGGCCGACGCGCTCGCCTGGTGCTCCGTAATGCGCGACCTGCGCCAAGACCTCGCTGCCGGCATCGTCAACATCCCCGCCGAAATTCTGAACCGAAACGACAAGCCGTCTGAACGCCCAAGTAGCCCAAGTAGGGTGTGTGGCGCAGCCACGCACGCGGATGGCGGATGGCAAAACAGCCGCCCCGCCGTTTCCGAACAACACAAACCGCGTGCGTCGCGGAGCGACACACCCTACGCAGCGGTTCAGACGGCCTCCGACCGCACAAACTCGACGCCCTTCCGCCCCGACTTCGCCGCCCTGTCCGCCGACCCCGCCGTGCGCCGATGGATACGCGGCGAATGCCACCGCGCCCGCGCCCTGCTCGACGTCCTCGAACCCCGCGCCGCCGCTCTGCCCGACCCCGCCGCCCGCCGCATCGCCTGCCTCTTCGCCCGCTCCGTGCGCAGCTTCGCCGAAAAACGCATCCTGCGGCTTTATCCGTGGCTGGATAAAGAAACATATAGTGAAACAAAATAGGAAAGATACAAGGCAGCAAGCCGCAGACAGTACAAGTAGTACGGCAAGGCGCAGCAACGCCGTAGATTTTCGTGTTGTTTCACTATAAAGGCCGTCTGAAAGCTTTCAGACGGCCAACACCGCGCCGGGACGCCGTTTCCCAAGCCGCCGCCGCAAAACTGCTGAACCGCACGCGCAAAACGGTTACACTCCCGCCCCGCGCACCATTGGGACACTGAAATATGAACAACGACCGCTGGCAAATCCACCGCTACCTCGCCCAAACCGCCGACGAACGTCTGCAAATCCTCAAAGCCGCGCCGCAGCACATCCTGCTCTCGGGTGCTGACGGCGATCTCAGCCGCGGCCTGCTCGCCGCCCGCTACCCCAAAGCCGCCTTCTCCGAATACGACCCGCGCCCGGAATTTCTGCAAGCCGCCGCCGCCGCGCGCAAAAGCGGTTTTCTCGCCAAACTGGCGGGCAAAAGCGTGCCGCAGCACTGCCAAAGCCTCGCCTCTCCGCCGCCCGAAGCCTCGGCGGATATGCTGTGGTCGAACCTCGGCCTCATCACCGAAGCCGACCCGCTGCCCGTTTTCCAAGCCTGGGCGCACGCGCTGAAAACCGACGGCCTGCTGTTTTTCACCCACTTCGGCCGCGACACCCTCGCCGAACTCACAGGCCGTCTGAACGCGCTGGGACACGAAGCCCGCCGCCCCGCCCTGATCGATATGCACGACTTGGGCGACATGCTGGCCGACAGCGGCTTCTACGACCCCGTCACCGACACCGCCGCCCTGCGCCTCGAATACCGCAGCGCCGACACCTTCTGGCAGGACATGGACACCCTCGGCCTGTGGCGCGCCCTCGATTTCGCCGACCCCGCCGCCGCCCGCGCCGCCGTGGACGAAATGTGGCGGCGCGGCGAACTTGCCCACATCACTCTCGAAACCGTTTACGGCCACGCCGTCAAGAAAAAACACCTGCCCGAGGGCGAGAGCGAAGTATTGTTTTTCCCGCGCAATCAAAAGGGCGGCGCATGAAAAAGCCCCGCCCCAACGCCGCCCTGCCGCCGTTTCCCGCCGCCCGTTTCGACGACGCCGTGCTGCGCCGCATCGCCGCCACCGCCGACCACGGCGCGGAAGCCGAACGCCACCATGCCGCCCTGCGCCGCATCGTGCGCGAACAAAACGGCCTGATCGACGGCAACAGCCAAGCCTACTACCCCGCCGACGCGCTCGAACTGTGCGCCCTCGGCCAAGCCGACGGCAACGCCGCCACCTTTACCCTCAGCCACCTGCTCATCGTCCGCAGCGCACTGGCCGAAACCTGCCCGTTCACCCTGCCGCCGCTGTGGCGGCAGTATCAGGCCGAACGCGGCATCCTGCCGCCGAGTCTGCAAGAAACGCTCGATGCCGCCTACCGCGCCGCGCATGAAAACGGGCTGATTGACGACAACTGGTAAGCGCATTTTTCAGACGGCCTCTGAGGCCGTCTGAAACCCCGATAAACAAACCCGACCGCAAAGGAAAACCATGAAACCGCACACCCGCCGCGCCTTCCTCGCCCTCGCCGCCGCCCTCGTCCTCGCCGCCTGTCCGAGCGGCAACACGCCGCAGCCGCAGGTGCGCGTCAAACCTCAGCCGCAAAAACCGCAGGCCGTCGTCGCCATCGCCCTCGGCGGCGGCGCGTCGAAAGGCTTCGCCCATATCGGCATCCTCAAAGTGCTCAAACAGCACGGCATCCCCGTCAAAGTCGTCACCGGCACCAGCGCGGGCGCCATCGTCGGCAGCATGTACGCCTCGGGTATGTCGCCCGACCGCATGGAGCTGGAAGCGGAAATCCTCGGCAAAACCGATTTGGTCGACCTCACCCTGTCAACCAACGGCTTTATCAAGGGCGAAAAGCTGCAAGACTATGTCAACCGCAAAACGGGCAACCGCCCCATCGAGCAGTTTCCGCTCAAATTCGCCGCCGTCGCCACCGATTTCTCCACCGGCAAGGCCGTGGCCTTCAACCGCGGCAACGCGGGGCAGGCGGTGCGCGCCTCGGCCGCCATTCCCAACGTGTTCCAGCCCGTCCTTATCGGCGGCCGCAAATACGTCGACGGCGGCCTGACCCAGCCCGTGCCCGTCACCGCCGCGCGGCAGCAGGGGGCGAATTTCGTCATTGCCGTCGATATTTCCGCCAAACCGGAGAGCGCGGTCGACAAAAGTTTCTTCGCCTACCTCGATCAGACGCTCAACATCATGAGCACTTCGGCGCTGAACGCCGAGCTGGGCAAGGCCGACGTGGTCATCAAACCGCGCGTGCAGAACCTCGGCGCGGTGGGCGGTTTCGACCAGAAGGCGCAGGCGATTAAAACGGGTGAAGCCGCCGCTCTCGCCGCCCTGCCGGAAATCAAACGCAAGCTGGCGGCCTACCGCTATTGAGCGTTTGCAGACAGAGGCCGTCTGAAAGTCCGCCGCTGGCTTTCAGACGGCCTCTTTGCCGCCGAAAACAATAAGGCCGTCTGAAACCGGAGTTTCAGACGGCCTTTGCCATACGCGCTTACAGCAGGAACATCGTCGCCAGCCCGAGGAAAATCAGAAAGCCGCCCGAGTCGGTGACGGCGGTAATCAATACCGAGCTGCCCAGCGCGGGGTCGCGGCCGAGTTTTTCCATCACGATGGGAATCAGCACGCCGACGGCGGCGGCCAAAAGCAGGTTGAGCGTCATGGCGGCCACCATCACCAGGCCGATGCCGACGCTGCCGTAGAGCAGATAGGAGAGCAGCCCCATCACGCTGCCCCACAGGATGCCGTTTACCAGCGCAACGCCGATTTCCTTTTTCAGCAGCCGCCCGGCCTGGATGTCGGCAAGCTGGCCGACGGCCATCGCGCGCACAATCATGGTAATGGTTTGGTTGCCCGAATTGCCGCCGATGCCCGCCACAATCGGCATCAGAGCGGCTAGGGCGACGATTTTTTCGATGCTGCCTTCAAACGCGCCGATGACGCGGCTGGCGAGAAAGGCGGTGCACAGGTTGATGGCCAGCCACATCCAGCGGTTTTTCACCGAGTCGAGCACGGGGGCAAACAGGTCTTCTTCTTCCTGCAAACCGGCCATATTCAAAATGTCGGCTTCCGATTCTTCACGGATCACGTCCACCATTTCGTCAATGGTGATGCGGCCGATGAGTTTGCCGTTTGCGTCGATCACGGGCGCGGTCACCAGGTCGTAACGCTCGAAGGCCTGCGCGGCTTCTTCGGCGTCGTCCTGCGGCGAGAAACGCACCACGTCGGTGGCCATGACGTCGGCCACCAAATCTTCGGGGTTGGAAATCAGCAGTTTGCGCACGGGCAGCACGCCGATCAGCACGTCTTCTTCGTCGACGACGAAGATTTTGTCGGTGTGGTCGGGCAGGCTGTCGAAGCGGCGCAGGTAGCGCAAAACGACTTCGCAGGTGACGTCGGCGCGCACGCTCACCAGCTCGAAGTCCATCAGCGCGCCGACTTGACCGTCTTCGTAGGACATCGCCGCTTTCACCTGCTCGCGCTCTTCCTCGTCGCGCGTTTGCAGGGCTTCGTATACGACTTGGTGCGGCAGATCGTCGGCCAGCTCGGCCAGCTCGTCGGCATCCATGTCTTCCACCGCCGAGAGCAGCTCTTCGCGGTTCATCGCCTCGATCAGCGTTTCGCGCACCGCTTCGGACACTTCCAGCAGCACCTCGCCGTCGTCTTCCGGCTCGGCCAGCCGCCACACCACCACGCGCTCTTTAGGCGGCAGCGATTCGAGCAGCGCGGCCATGTCGGCGGGGTGCAGCTCGTGCAGAATGCCGGTCAGCTCCGACAGTTTTTCGTTGAGGGAAGCGTCGGCCAGCGGCGCGGCGGCGGCGATTTGCGCGTAAACGGGCAGCAGCGCGGCGGCCAGCTCGTGCACGCGGTCGATATCGAGTTCGAGACGCTGCGCGTCGGACGGACGGGAAGGGGAAACGGGATTCTGGCTGCTCATAAATGCTCCGCCCGCATGAAGGCGGCAGGGCATTCAGGCGGGATGGCTATGGATTGCGTAAGGGAAGGAAAAATGTCAAAAGACAGGGAAGTTCCATGATTTCTGCCTGCGGCGCAGGCGGCAAACGAAAACGGCGCATTGTAACACAATGTTAAAGCCCCTCCGGCTGCACACACGTTTTCTGACACAATCACGCACAAACTTGATAATACTTTCCATTTGTAGCACAATGCGGCCGCAGGACGATACGCCGTTTGCCGCGAATCGTTTGCCAAACATTCAAACATCCGTAAACAAGAGAGACATCCTTATGAAAAAAACCGCCCTGATTCTGGCCGCCGCCTTCGCCGCAGCCGCCCTGCCCGCCTCCGCCGCCGATTTCGGCAGCAAGCAAACCCTCACCATCGACGGCAAAGCCGCCTATCTGGCCGAAACCTCCGCCCGCATCCTCGCCAATAAAGAGCTCAAAGCGCCCGAGCTGGTAGACGACATCACCGACGGCCTGTCCGGCACAAAAGTGCCCGGTTACAAAATCATGATTATGGGACGCACCTACTCCGCCGCCGCCGAGACCAAGCCGCCCAAAGAAGGCCAGAGCCAATGGCGCGAGAAAGCCTATGTCCACAGAGGCATCAAACTGTTTGTCGGCATTCCCGTCGCCAAAGGCAAACCCGATTTGGCACACGCCCGCCTGCTCAACATCGGTGTGGTGGACGACAACGGCGGCGACGCCCCGCACACGCCTGACGAGAAAATCCGCCCCGTCGGCAAACAGCTGATGAACGAAAACGCCGTGGTTGAAAAAGCCCACCTGCACATCAGCGAGCTGGAACTGCCGAACATGAAAAAAGGCGAAGCCAGCGGCGGCGGCGTGAAGCTGAAAGCCGGTGCGGTGATCGACGGCAAAGCGGTGGAAACCGAACTCGACAGCACCTTCACCCGCTTCTATACCGCCAAACCGACCAGCAGCGAGCCGTTCAAAGCCGACAAGCGTTTTGTGAAATAAGCCGCGTTTTTTCGTACAAAGGCCGTCTGAAAACCCCGAAAAGGGTTTTTCAGACGGCCTTTTGACAATGGTTGCCGCCGCTCCCGATTTTCGATTACACCAAATCAAAGCCCGCGCCGGACAAGCAGCCGAAGCAGGCGCACTAGGCGTAAAGCACAACAAAGGCCGTCTGAAAACCCGTAAAACCGGTTTTCAGACGGCCGTTTGCAGGCGGGTTGAGCGCAAATGTGCCGTCAGCGGGTGTTGCGGCGACAGCAGGCCGCAGCGGCGGAAGAGGTCGAGGGTGACGAGGGCAGCGTCGTTCGTCATTTCGCCGCGTATGACGGCATCGGCGACGGCGTGCGCGTCCATGGCGGCGAAGGCGGACACTTCGCCGTCTTGGTTTTGCGGCGTGAAACCGTCGGGCAGGATGATGTCGTAGAGGTACAGGCTTTCGCGGTGCAGGCCGCGTTTGACGGTGTGCAGGCTCATGATGCGGCCGGCGGGGGCGGCGGTGTCGAGGAGCTCGGGCGGCAGGCTGGCCTCTTCGCGGCCTTCGCGGCGCATGGCGGCTTCGGGGGTTTCGCCTGCAGCGATGCCGCCGCCGGTGAGGTTGTCGAGTTTGCCGGGGTCGACGGCTTTGTGCGGGCTGCGGCGGGCGATGAGAAAACGCCAGCCGTCGGCGCACGGGCTCAGTCCATTAATGTGGACGGCCTTGCTGTGCAGGCCGAGCGGGCGGAAGGCGGCGCGTTCGAGGGCGAACAGTGCCGTGCCGCCGCTGTCGCAGACGTCGAAGGTCTCATTGCGCCAGCCGCCGAACAGTCCGGCATCGTGCCAGCCGCGTGCGGTTTGTGCCAAAAGGCGCGCCATTTCATCCCAACTGCCGCTGTCGAGCAGGAGGCCGTCTGAACGGGCTTTCAGACGGCCTTTCCAGTCGCGCAGCAGGCGTTGTTTCCATGTTTCGTTGACCATGCCCAGGGGCAGGCCGTTGAGCAGCAGGGGCTGCCAGTCGGGGGCGTGGAAGCGGAAGGCATCGTGCAGAAAGCCGAGCAGGCCGGTTTGCACGCTGTCGGGCAGGGGGCTGAGACGGGGCAGGTTCATGGCTTGGCGGCGGGCAGGTAGATGTCGAAGCGGGTGGATTTGCCTTCGTAGCGGTAGGCGGGGGCTTCGCCGGCGAGGTTTTCGCCGAGGCGGGGGCGTTTGACGGCGACGCGTTTTGCGGCGGCAGCGCGGGCGGCGGCGAGGAGGGCGGCGTCGTTTTGCGGCTGGGCGGCGCCGATCAGTTGGTGGAAATAGGCCATTTCTTTTTTGACGGCGGCGGATTTTTGCCGCGCGGGATACATGGGGTCGAGGCAGACGACGTCGGGGCGCAGCTCGGCGGCGAGGCGGGGCAGCAGTTCGAGGGCGTCGCCGTGGTGCAGGGTGATGCGTGCGGCGGTGGAGGCGGTTTCCGTATCGGCGAGGGCGCGGCGCAGGCCGTCGGCGAGCAGGCAGGCGGCGGCGGGGTGGCGTTCGATGATGTGGACGGTGAGACCGTGTGCGGCGAGAACGAAGGCGTCGCGGCCGAGGCCGCCGGTGGCGTCGACCACGAGGGGGGCGGCGGTGTGGTTGACGGCTTTGGCGATGAGTTCGCCGCCGCCTTTTGTCCGCCGGTATTGCGCCGCGCCGCCGGTGAAATCGGCGCGGACGCGGCCTTTTTCGCCTGCTTGGCACAGGCTGATGCCCTCGGCGTCGGCAAGGAGGTAGAGGCCGTCTGAAACGGGGTTTTCAGACGGCCTGAAGCCGTAGTCTTGGGCAATGGCGAGGGCTGCGGCGGGGGCGTCGGCTGCGGCGTTCAATGGAATCACGGTTGCGCCTTTTCTTTGAGCAGGCCGATTTTGCCGCCTGCGGTGTCGGTGTTCGGCACGATGTCATCGGCGGTGAAGGGAACGCCGTCCGCGCCCGCGCTGCGCAGGTAGTAATGCTCGGCACCGACGCGTTCGTAGTGGAACAGGCGCGGCGTATCGGTGAGGCGGGTGTCGGTGGGGTCAATCACAAACAGCGGCGTTTTCGGCTGCGCCTGTTGCAGGGCGGCCAGCGATTCGGGGTATTGCCCGTGTTGCAGCTTGTGGAATTCGATGCTTTGCACCAGTTGGCCGAGCTGCTGCTGCGCGAGTTCGACACGCAGTTTGTCGTAAACGCCGCCGCGCTGTTGGAAGCCGAAATAAAACAGCGCGCCGTAAACGGCAACGGAGCAGGCGACGCCGGCGGCGGCAATCAGGGCGGCGATTTTGCCGCCGCGTTTTTTGCGCGCCGCCAAGCCCCAAACGATGGCGGCCAGGCCGAAAGGCAGGCCGAGCAGCGGGATAAAGGAAATGCCCGCCAGCACATAGGCGGCGGGATGGATGCTGGGCGGACGGGTGACGGCGGCGTGTTCGGGTGTTTGTTCCATGGAGGATTCCTGAAATAAAGGGCAAGAGGCCGTCTGAAAAGATTAAAGCAGGGTTTCAGACGGCCTTATTTTATAGTGAAACAAAATAGGAAAGATACAAGGCAGCAAGCCGAAGACAGTACAGGTAGTACGGGGCAGGTTTTCTTGGCATTTCCAATGCCGTAGAAAACCGCCCTCTTCGAGCTAAGGCGCAGCAACGCCGTAGATTTTCTATTTTGGTTCACTATAACAATGTTTCCCGCTGCCGTTCCGCTATAATCGCGGCTTTTGTCCGAACAGAAATCCCGCCGCCCTGTTCAAAAAGCCACCATTTATTTAAGGAATCCCATGATTAACCCCCTGCTCGCCCTCTCCCCGCTCGACGGCCGCTATGCCGCCTCCGCCGAAGCCCTGCGCCCCGTGTTTTCCGAATACGGTCTAATAAAGGCGCGCGTGCGCGTGGAACTCGAATGGCTCAAAGCGCTCGCCGCCGCGCCGCAAATCGGCGAAGTGCCGCCGTTTT
>CAMURX010000019.1 GCA_947097615.1 uncultured Neisseria sp.
TGACAGGCAAACGGGAAATCCGCGTGGAAACGGCGAAGGGCATTATCGTACCGAAGCTGGAAGACAACGGTTTAGTCACGGTGAATATGGGCAAACCGCGTCTGAGGCCGTCTGAAATCCCCTTTCTGCCGCAGGAAGGCGAAGCGGACGATGCTTTGGAATACGCCGCGCAGATCGGCGGCGAAACGGTGCGTTTCGGCGTGGTGAACATGGGCAACCCGCATGCGGTTTTACAGACGGCCGATACGGCTTCCGCCCCCGTCGGCCGCATCGGCGCGGCTTTGGAGCTGCATCCGCAGTTTCCCGAAAAAGCCAATATCGGCTTTATGCAGGTGCTCGACAACCGCCATATCCGCCTGCGCGTGTTCGAGCGCGGCGTGGGCGAAACGCAGGCCTGCGGCACGGGCGCGTGCGCGGCGGTGGTGCAGGGCGTGCGTTTGGGACTTTTGGACGCGGGCGCTCCGGTGGAAGTGGCGCTGCCGGGCGGCAGGCTGTCGGTTTCGTGGGACGGCAGCGGAGATGTGATGATGACCGGACCGGCGCAAACGGTGTTTGACGGCGAACTGGTTTATTGAGAAAGCGGCCGATGAATATCCGTCCCGATTTGTGCTGTGCCGCGGCCTATGCCGCGCTTTTTGCCGCCGCCGTCTGGCAGAGCCGCCGTATCGGCTGGCTGCTGGCCGCCGTGTTCTGCTGGCTGGCGGCGGGCTTTGCCGGAATGTGGCTGCTGCCGCGTATGCTGGCGCCGTTCAGCACGGTGGTGCTGTATGCGCCGCAGCTGTATATCGTGCCCGCCTGCCTGCTGTTCTTGGCCGCCAACGCCCGCCGCACGGATGAGGCGTCTTATTATACGGCCGGCAACCGGGCGCTGCCGGTGCGCTTTGCCGCTGCCGCCGTGGCGATGGGCTTGGGACACGCGCTGGTGACTGGGCTGGTGTGGCTGCGCTATCCCGAAGGAATGACGCCGCGCGCCCTGCCGTTTCTCGCTGACCTTATCCTGCTGCAACCCGTTTACTGGCTGGGCATGCAGCTGCTGCTGATGGCGCTGTTTTCCCTGCACAACCGCATCGCCGCACGCGCGCCGTCGGTGTTCGGCATCCGCCAGATACAGGGCGGCATGCTGGTGGTGATGCTGGCGCAGGCGGTTTACGCGGTGTCGATGATGCGCTGGCGCTGAAACTTAGTCCTTATAACTTTTAGTTTGCCGCTCCGTGTCGGGAAGTTATTTTGTTTTCAGACGACCTTCTTTTAAGATGCCCGCCGTTTATCTCCAACTGCCTTTTTATATAGGAAAGGAAACCCATGAATATCGCAAAAAACATCACCGATCTGATCGGCAACACCCCGCTGGTCGAACTGAACCGCCTGGGCGAAGGCCTGCCCGGCCGCGTTGTCGCCAAACTCGAATTCTTCAACCCCGGCAGCAGCGTTAAAGACCGCATTGCCGAAGCCATGATCGAAGCGGCGGAAAAAGAAGGCAAAATCAACAAAAATACCATCATCGTCGAAGCCACCAGCGGCAACACTGGCATCGGCCTGGCCATGGTCTGCGCCGCACGCGGCTACAAACTGGCCATCACCATGCCCGAGAGCATGAGCAAAGAGCGCCGCATGCTGTTGCGCGCCTTCGGTGCGGAACTGATTCTGACGCCCGCCGCCGAAGGCATGGGCGGCGCCATTGCCCGTGCCCAGGCTTTGGTGGACGAGCATCCCGACACCTATTTCATGCCGCGCCAGTTCGACAATCCCGCCAACGTCGAAGTCCACCGCCAAACCACCGCCGAAGAAATCTGGCGTGACACCGACGGTGAGGTTGATATTTTTGTTGCGGGCGTCGGCACAGGCGGCACGGTGACCGGCGTGGGCGAAGTGCTCAAAGCGCGCAAACCCGGCGTGAAAATCGTTGCCGTCGAGCCCGATGCCTCGCCCGTGCTGAGCGGCGGCGAAAAAGGCCCGCACCCGATTCAGGGCTTGGGCGCAGGCTTTATCCCCAGCATCCTCAACACCGGCATCTACGACGAAATCATCCGCGTTACCGGCGAAGACGCTTTCGCTACCGCCCGCGCCTCTGCCGAAAAAGAAGGCATCCTCGTCGGCATCTCCTCCGGCGCCGCCATTTGGAGCGCCCTACAATTGGCCGCCAAAGAAGAAAACCGCGGCAAGCTGATTGTGGTGCTGATTCCCTCCTACGGTGAACGCTACCTTTCCACACCGCTATTTGCCGATTTGGTATAGGCGGATTTTCATACGACACACGGGCAGCCGGTTGTTTCCGGCTGCCCGCGTTTGTTTGATAAAACTTGTAAAGAGCAGCCCGGTTATGGTATTTTCGCCGCCCTCAACCGGCCTGACGCCGCAGTCCGAACCGCCGGAAAACCATCAAAAAAGGAGTTTGCGCCCGCCATGAAAAAATACCTTCCCCTCCTGCTGGCCTGCGCCGCACTGTCTGCCTGCGAAACCGTTTCCGTCCCCGGCATCGGCGCGGGCAGAAAACCCGAAGCCGTCCGCCCCCAGCCGGGCGCCTACCGCCTCGCCCCGAGCCACTGGGCGGACGTGGCGAAAATCCGTGACGAAGCCACCCGCCTGAGCGACCAGGTAGGGCAGGGCAAAATCACCAAAGTGCAGGCCGCGCAGCAGCTCAACCGCTTCCGCATCCGCCTGGTCGGCAACAACCCCGTCGACGACAGCATTTACGACGTCTACCTGCGCTCCGCCGTAGACAGCCAGCGCGGCGCCATCAGCAGCGCCCAGTCCAAGCAGTATATCGGCAACGCCCTCAAAGGCTGGCAGACCCGCTGGCCGCATATGCAGAACAAACCGGCTAACCCCGCCTTCGCCAACTTCCTGATGGAACTGATGGGCTTGCAGCCGCTGAAATAAACGTTTAACCGCCGCAAAGAGGCCGTCTGAAAACCGTTCGGACGGCCTTTTTCTTTTTGGTTTCCGCATCGTTGAAGCGGCGTTTTCAGACGGCCTCTTATTTGCCGTACGCTTCCCGCAAAACCCAAACTGAGTTGCGGCACATCTTGTTTCATGAGAGCCATGTTTGCTAAGCGGCGCGCATGGTTTGGTTTTTTCGGAAAACCGAACGGATAAACAAAAGGCCGTCTGAAAAACCCGAAACAGGGTTTTCAGACGGCCTTTTTCAGACGAATCGGGGGCTGTTGGCATTCAGCTTGTGAAGCAGATTTTTACCAAAAACACTGCCGCAAGGCAGATCGTCAACGCGGCTTAGAATTTGCTTTTGATGTCGTCAATCAGGCTTTCCGCTTTGGCCTTGGCTTCGTCGGCCAATCGCCCTGCTTCGTCTTTGCCTTTTTGCAGCATTTCGGCGGCGTTGCCTTCCAGTTCGGCGGCAGCCTCTTTTGCCTTGCCCGCGCCCTGTTGCAGCAGGCCTTCGGCTTTCAGTTTGCCGTCGCCCAGCATTTCGCCTGCGGCTTCTTTCAGTTTGCCGGTGATTTCGTCGAGTTTGCCGTTCATATCGCTTTCCTTTTTTTGCGGTTAATCGGAAGCCGCAGTGTAAGGGCTTGGGGAAAAAATATCCGGCTGCGGCAGCCGAAAGGTCGTCTGAACGCCCCGGCCGGTGTCTGCAGCCTGTTTGAGTTTCGGTGCAGGCATTTGTCGGACGGAAAACGGCAGGCCGTTTTCAGACGGCCTCCTGCGCCGCAAAGCCTTCGTCTGCCTGCGCCGTCTTTTCCAGCAGCGGGTTGCGCGAGGCGAGGATTTCGGCCAGGGCGCGGCCGATGCGGCGGGCGTAGGTGATGTCGTTGAGCAGCGAGGAAGCCTGCCAGCCGTTCAGTTCTTTGTTGCGCAGTTTCACCATCGCGCGGCCGCGCAGGGTTTCGAGCGTTTCGATGTGGGCGTCGAGCTGGCGCTCCAGTTCGGCGCGGGTTTCTTCTGTATTGGCGCTGTCGGCGCGGCGGAACAGCAGCAGGGTTTTGAAAACGTGGCGGCGCAGGCGCAGGTAGTCGCGGTTAGCGGGCGAGGCGCTGTCGGACAAATACTGCTGCATGTTTTTTTGCAGGTGCTGGCTCTCTTTCACCGTTTCGACGATCTGCCAGGCGGCGGTCTGTTTGGCGGCAAGCTGCCTTTGCTGCGTTTCATCAGAGGGATCGAGTTTGCCGGCAAATTCGAGGATGCTGCTGAACAGCGGCTTGATCTGCCACGCATACAGGCGGGGAACGTCGGTATCGAGCGGCGGCGCGGGGTCGGGCAGGCTGCGGTCGTCGGCCGTTTCGTCATAGAGCAGCGCGGGCGGCAGGAAGAGGGCGTGGCAGACGGTTTCGACGCCCGCTTTGTCGAGGTGGCGTACTTCCTTGCCCAGCGCCGCCAGCGCGGTGTCGGGCGAGAGCAGCATATTGGCGTTGAGATACTGCGGCTCGAGCGCGGCCGTGTCTTCGGGCAGGCTGTCGGCGTCGGCCGTATCGGGCAGGCGGCGGGTGAGTTCGCGGGCGAGGCGCTCTTGGAATTTCCAGAACACGGCGATGCCCAAGACGTTGAACAGGGTGTGGAAGAGCGCCAGTTGCAGCAGCGCCCCCATGCCCAGCCATTGCCCGACGAGGGTAACGGCCTGTGTCAGCGGCCACCATACGGCTAGCGACAGGGCGGCGGTCACGACGTTGAACAAAACGTGTGCCACGGCCAGCCGCCGCCCGCTGCGGTCGCTGCCGAGCATACCGACCAGCGCGGTGGACACGCTGGTGCCGACGCACGAGCCGACGGCCACGGCAAAGCCCTGCATCAGCGTGAGCTGTCCGCCCGACAAGGCCGCCAGCGCCAGCAGCAGCGTGGCGTGCGACGACTGCAAGACGACGGTGAGCAGAAAGCCGACGGCAAAAAAGAGCAGGGTTTCGCCCATGCCGCCTATCTGCGTGCCGGAAAAATCGATGTCCGCGCCGAAAGCTTGAAAGCCGTCTTTGATTTCGTCCACGCCGAGGAAAATCAGCGCCACGCCCACCAGCACGCGGCCGAGGGCGCGGCTGCGGCCGCCGAAAAAGCCCGAAAGGATGCCGAACACCAGCATCGGCAGCGCGGCGGGTGACAGGCTGAGGTTCTGCCCCGCCAGCGCCAGCAGCCACACGCCGCCCGTCGCGCCGAGGTTGGTGCCGAGGATGATGGCGATGCCGCCGGAGAGCGTAATCATGCCCGAGCTTAAAAACGCCATCGCCAACAGCGCCACCAGCGTGCTCGACTGCAAAACCAGCGTCGCGCCTGTGCCGAAAACCACGCCTTTGAGCGGCGTGGCCGTAGATTTGTGCATCCAGCCTTCCAGGCGCCCGCCCGCCGCGTTGCGCAGCCCTTCTTCGATGTTTTGCATGCCGAAGAGAAACAGCGCCAGCCCGTAACACAGGCGCAGCCAGGGCGGGCTGTAAACAAAGCTCGCCGCCAGCGCCAGCAGCAGCGCGGCGAAGAGAAAATATTTCTGCACCGGGTTGACCATCCGTTTTCTCCTTTTTCGTTTTCGTTACGGCATAAACGGCATTCTAACCGAAAGGCTGCTCCCGCCTGCGCGGGAATGACGTTTCCGAATGCGTGGCGGCGGTTTGCCGTGCGGCGCGGCAACATGTTAATATCGCATCCGGCCAACATTTCTTAACGCAAGGCCGTTTTCTTTTAACTTTACCATCAAAAAGGATAGTGCTCATGAACCGTCGTCAATTTATCGGCAGCACCGCCGCAGTCTCCCTTGCCGCCGCCGCGTCGCTTGCCAAAGCCCACGACCACCACGCCCACCACCACGCCGCGCCCGCCGCCGCCAATCCCTACGAAGCCGCGCGCCTGGCCGCAGGCCACTGCGTCGCCGCCGGACAAGTGTGCCTCGCCCACTGCATCAGCCTGCTCAACCAGGGCGACACCAGCATGAAAAACTGCTCCGTCGCCGCCAACCAAATGTTGGCACTGTGCGGCACACTGCAAAACCTTGCCGCCCAACAGTCGCGCCTGACCCCCGCGCTGGCCAAAGTGTGCATCGAAGCCTGCAAACAGTGCGCCGCCGCCTGCAAAGAACACGCCGCACACCACGCCGAATGCAAAGCTTGCTACGAATCCTGCACCGCCTGCATTAAAGAGTGCGAAAAAATCGCCGCCTGATGCGCGTTTGAATGCAAACAGGCAGAAAGGCCGTCTGAAACCCCGAACACAGGTTTCAGACGGCCTTTTTTTCAGACGGCCTTTCTGCGGGTTTTGCCAAATGTTTGCGGCCGCGCCGAAACCGAGCGTTCGGAAACGTCATTCCCGCGCGGCATCGGGCGGGGCTTAGAAAATACAAAAAGGCCGTCTGAAAATCCTGACACGGGTTTCAGACGGCTTTTCTGCGGTTTTGCCAAATGTTTGCGGTCGCGCTGAAACCGCGCGTTCGGAAACGCCATTCCCGCGCGGTGTCGGGCGGCTTTGCAAATACAAACAGGCCGTCTGAAAGTCCGCATAGGGGTTTCAGACGGCCTTTTTTCAGACGGCCTTTCTGCGGGTTTTGTCCGCCGGTCGGCCGATGCCGAAACCACGCTTTCAGACGGCCTCTTGCCGCGCCGATGCCCAAGGGCAGCAGCACGAGCACGCCGCAATAGGCCGCCCACTGTTTCCACAGCGGCCACCGCCGCGCCGTGTGCCAGATTTGGCCGAAGGTACGTTCAATGGTACGCACGAAAAGCAGCGACACGACGGGCAGCGAGGAGAGGCCGAGGGCGGGTAGGGCAGCGGCCTGGTGGCGGAAGCGGTTGAGGTCGGCAAACAGCGCCGCCGAGCCGTCGGGAAACAGGGCGGCGTTTTCAGACGGCCAAAACGGTCGGGGCATGGGCTGTGCTCCAAAACGGGGAGGCAATTGTATAGCGGCGGCCGTCTGAAAGCGAAGTTTCAGTAAATGGCAAACGGGTGCACGGCTTTCGGAAGCATCATTCCCGCGTAGGGGAAACGGCTTTTGCGCTCTGTAAAGCCGCTTAGCAAAGCACACGGCAAACCGTTATAATCCGCTCGTTTTGTGTAAAGAAAGCGTAATCATGCAATATCTGAAACAGGCGGTGGCGGGGGCGCAGATTCTCTTCGTCGCCTTCGGCGCGATGGTACTCGTGCCGCTGCTCACCGGCCTCAATCCTTCCATGGCCTTGCTTGGCGCGGGCATCGGCACGCTGCTGTTCCAAGTGTGCACGCGGCGCAAAGTGCCGATTTTCCTCGGTTCGTCCTTCGCCTTTATCGCGCCGATTATCTACGCGATGCAGGAATGGGGCATGGGCGGCACGATGTTCGGCCTGTTTGCCGCCGGTTTTATGTATTTCGTCTTCGCCGCGCTGATTAAATGGCGCGGGCTGGACGCGGTGAATAAGCTGCTGCCGCCCGTTGTAATCGGGCCGGTGATTATGGTGATCGGCCTGTCGGTGGCGGCGGTGGCCAGCCAGATGGCGATGGGGCAGGCGGGCGGCGAGCAGAAATACGATTATGTGCAGTCGCTTCTGCTGTCGGGCTTTACCTTTGCCGTGACCGTTGTCGTTGCCGTGTTCGGCAGCAAAATGATGAAGCTGATCCCGATTCTGATCGGTGTGGCGGCGGGCTATCTCGCGGCTTGGGCGCTGGGCATCGTCGACACCGCCGCCGTCGCGCAGGCCGACTGGTTTACCGTGCCCGAGTTCCACCGCCCGGAAGTGAACTGGCAGGCCGCGCTGTTTATGCTGCCCGTGGCCGTTGCCCCCGCCATCGAACACATCGGCGGCATCATGGCCATCGGCAAGGTAACGGGGCAGGACTACGCCGCCGACCCCGGCCTGCACAAAACGCTGGCGGGCGACGGCCTGGGCGTGTGTGTGGCTGGTCTGATCGGCGGCCCGCCCGTCACCACCTACGGCGAAGTGACCGGCGCGGTGATGCTGACGAAAAACAGCAACCCCGCCATCATGACCTGGGCGGCACTCTTTGCCATCTGCATGGCTTTTTTCGGCAAATTCAATGCCTTCCTCGCCTCGATTCCGCTGCCGGTGATGGGCGGCGTGATGATTCTGCTGTTCGGCACCATTGCCTCGCTCGGCCTGAAAACGCTGATTGACGCGCAGGTGGATTTGATGAAACCGAAAAACCTGGTGATCGCCAGCTCGGTGCTGACCACGGGCGTCGGCGGCATGGTGTTCAAAGTCGGCAGCGTCAGCTTCGCGGGTGTCGGCCTGTGCGCGGTGCTGGCGATTGTGCTGAATCTGGTGCTGCCCGACAGGGCGGATCAGGAATAAGCGATTCGGTATAAAAAGGCCGTCTGAAAAACCCGAAACAGGGTTTTCAGACGGCCTTTTTTTGTCTGAACGGTTTCTGCACAACCCCGAAACCGTATGTATTGCACAGCGATGCAAAAGCTGCGTTTTCAGACGGCCTCACCGCTCGGCCAGCAGTTTCAGCAGCAGTTGTTTTTCCGCCGCGCCCAGTCCTTCGGCGGCGGCTTTGCGTTTCAGGGTGTCGATTTGGGCGGTTTTGAACGCTTTGGCGAGTTTGTCCATGCCTTCGGCGAAAGCGGCTTCGTCTTCTTCGCCCGCACCGTCTCCGTCGGCGCCGCCGTTGCGGTAGATGTCGCGCAGAATCTGTTCGCCGGTGCTGCCGCGCAGGTGTTCCCAAATCTGCGCGTGGGCGGGCAGGGCGGGGCTGCTGCGGATGAAGTCGGCGATGTTGGCGAGGCAGGCGGCGTCGCCGTCGAGGACGAAATATTCGGGCAGGCGGACATGGACGACCCAGGCGGGGTTGGCCATCAGGCTGCGGATAAGCTGCTGTGTCAGCGTGAGCATCTGCGGGCGGCGGGCGGGGATGGGCGGCGGCAGCTTATAGCTTTGGGCTTTGACGTGCCGCTTGGGCGCTTCCTGGCCGAGCAGGTGGGCGAGGTTGTCGGGGTCGATGCCTACCAGTTCGCTGAGTTTTTGTTTTAATAAAAACGCGAGTGCGGGTGCGCTAATCTGCGCCAGAAGCGGCGAGGCGGTTTTGACGAGCTCGGCCTTGCCCTCTTGCGTGTTGAGGTTGAGGCCGTCTGAAAGCGCCTGCCAGAAGTATTCGGACAGGGGCTTGCTTTGGTGTACCAGCGCGTCTTCAAACTGCGCTTTGCCGTAGGCGCGGATGTAGCTGTCGGGGTCGTGTTCTTCGGGCAGGAAGAGAAAATGCAGCGCTTTGCCGTCTTTGAGCTGGGGCAGGGCGTTTTCGAGCGCGCGCCATGCAGCTTTGCGTCCGGCCGCGTCGCCGTCGAAGCAGAAATAAATGCTGTCGGCCTGCCGCATCAGGATTTTGACGTGTTCGGCGGTGGTGGCCGTACCGAGTGCGGCCACGCCGTAGCCGATGCCGAACTGCGCGAGCGCAACCACGTCCATATAGCCTTCGACCACCAAAATCCGCCCCGCTTCTTTGACGGCGGCGTGGCCTTCGTAGAGGCCGTAGAGGTTTTTGCCTTTGTCAAACAGCGGCGTGTCGGGCGAGTTGAGATATTTGGGTTTGGAGTCGTCGAGCACGCGGCCGCCAAAGCCGATGACTTGGCCGCGCGTGTCGCGGATGGGGAACATGATGCGGTGGCGGAAGCGGTCGTAATGGCGGCCTTGCTCTTCATTGTGGATAACCATGCCGCTTTCCACCAGCGGGCTGTTGGGGTAGGGCTGGAACACTTGTGCGAGCGGCGTCCAACCGTCGGGTGCGTAGCCCAAGCCGTAGCGGGCGATGATTTCCGCACTCAGGCCGCGCGTGTCGAGATATTGTTGCGCGGCCGGATGGAGCTTGAGCTGCTGGGCGTAAAAATCGGCGGCGGCGGCGGTGGTTTCTTCCAGCGTCTGCTGCTTTTTTTTGCGCTCAGCGCGGATTTCGGGATTGTCGTTCTGCCCGCGCACGCGCGGCACGACCATGCCCGCGCGGTCGGCCAGATACTGCACCGCTTCGGGAAACGACAGCCCCTGATGCTCCATGATGAAGCCGATGGCCGAGCCGTGCGCGCCGCAGCTGAAACAGTGGTAAAACTGTTTGCTGGGGCTCACGGAAAACGACGGCGTTTTTTCTTTGTGAAACGGGCAACAGGCCATGTAGTTGGCACCGCCTTTTTTCAGCGGCACCTGCTCGTCGATGATGTCGACGATGTCGACCTTGGCCAAAAGTTCGTCGATAAAGTCGGATGGAATCATAGCGTGGCGGGGAAGGGGGAAGATTCAGACGGCCTTCGGGCACGCAAAAAAGCAGGCCGTCTGAAAAACAAGGCCGCGGATTTTAACACGCCTCCCCGTTTTGATTGCGCCGAAACTGCGCTTTCAGACGGCCTGCCGTTTCGCGTTCAGACGGCCTTACGGTTTCTTTTCGTCCGCATCCGCTTCGGCGGGGGCGCCGCAGTGGAAGCAGTAGCGGTTGAAGACGCTTTTGCGGGTTTCGCATTGTTTGCAGCGGTCGAAGATGTCGATGCCGCAATGCGGGCAGAAATCCATTTCGGGGTGTTGGAAATCCAGCGTGCGCTCGCAGCCGGGGCAGATGCTTTTGGCGATGCGCTGTTGGGCAAGGTCATAGTCGAGGCTGCGGCTGCGTTCGGGTGCGGGTTGGGCTTCTTCGGTGCGTTTGCGTTCAAGGTAGCGGCTCATGGCGGTGATGGCGTAGCGGCCGATCAGGACGGTGGCGAGGATGCCGACGGCGTAGCGCACGTAGCCGCCGTAGCTGGGCAGGTAGGGGACGAGTTCGACGAAGAAGGCGAAAAGGGCGAAGTAGATGAAGCCCCAGACAAACGGCCACCAGCGCGATTGGCGTTTTTTGGCAAACAGCCAGCCGGCGGCCAAAAGCAGGGGCAGGGTGAGGGCGAGGCGGTAGAAGAAGACGGTGAGTTCGCTGCGGCGGTCGTCGGCGTCTTTCGTTTTCTGCGCCTGCGTTTCCAATTCGTTCAGACGGCCTTCGTTGCGCGCGGCCTGCTGTTCGTTGTCGAGCAGGCGGCGGCGCAGGGCGTTGTGTTGCTGCTGCAAGGTTTGTTCTTTGGCTTTGAGGCCGTCGATTTTGCGCGTGCGCGCGAGGACTTCGGGGTTTTGTTCGGACTGTTCGGTGGCCGAGCGGGTGGCCAGCCAGTTGTCGAGGCTCTGCTGTTCGGCGGCGGTTTGCGCGCGCTGTTTGTCAAGCTCCAGCGCGACTTGGTCGATTTCGTCGCTGAGTTTGCCGTTTTCCGCCGCCAGCCTCTCTTTTTCGCCACGCAGGGGTTGGGCGCCGATGTCGTCCATATAGTTTTCCAGCGTGCGGTTTTCGACGGCCATCGGCAAATCGCCGATGATTTTGCCGCCGAGGCCGATCAGGAAGGAGGCGAAAATCAGGGCAATCAGCCACAGGGCGCGGCGGAACCATTTTTCGGGCAGGCGGCTGCCCGCGGATTTGCTGCTCATGGTGTTTTCCTTTGTGGGACGGGGAGGGCGGCAGTATAGCCGCGCTTTCAGACGGCCTCAAAGGGCTTGGCGCAAAAGCGTTGGCGAAAGGCCGTCTGAAACGTTTGCCGCGCCGCGCCGCCGTGTGCCGTTTCCACCTGAAAATGCGGTTTTTATGCGGGTTGGCACGCAAACCGCGGCGGATAATGCCCGGCTTCTGCGCGTGCGCAAACTTTTCTGCCGCAGCGTTTGACAGCGTGGCGGGAAATGTCTATAAACCGCCCGCCGTTTCCGTTTCACCGAAAGCCATATCTTATGAAAAAACTGCTTTTCTTTTTTGCCGCCCTGTTTTCGCTCGGCAGTGCGTTTGCCGTCGATCCGTCGCAGCTGCTGCCGCCTGAGGAAGCCTTTGTGCCGCAGGTGCAGGCCACGGACAAGGGTGTGGAAATCGGCTTCAAAATCGCCGACGGGTACTATCTCTACCGCGACAAAATCACTATCGCCGCCGAGCCGCAAACGGCCTTTGCCGCGCCCGTTTATTCACCGGGCAAGGAGAAGGAAGACGAATTTTTCGGCAAGCAGACGGTTTACTACCATCAGGCCGCCGTTTCCTATGCCTACACCGCCAAACCGCAGGACGGCTATAAGCTGACCGTGATGTATCAGGGCTGCGCCGACGCGGGCGTGTGCTATCCGCCGACGGAAACCTTGTTCGACATCAAAGGAGCGGGGCTGTATCAGGTGAACGCGCCCGCAGCGGAAAAACCGTCCGCCCGCTTCACCGCGCCTGCCAACGTGCAGACGGGCGGGCAGATACCGCCCGCGAAAGCACCCGACAGCAGCCGCTTCAAACTTTCGTGGGACACACTGAACGCCAATCTGTTGGCGTTTTTTCTCGCGGGTCTCGGCCTGAGCTTCACCGCCTGCATGTATCCGCTGATTCCCATCGTGTCGAGCATCGTCGTCGGCGACAAAAACGCTTCCAAAGGCCGCGCCCTCGCGCTGACGCTGGTATACACGCAGGGCTTGGCGCTGACCTACACGCTGGTCGGCGTGATTGCGGGCACGACGGGCGCGCTGCTGACCGTGTGGCTGCAACAGCCCGCCGTCGTCCTCGCTGCCGCCGCGCTGATGGTGGTGTTGGCGCTTTCCATGTTCGGCCTCTTCAACATCCAACTGCCCAATGCCGTGCAGAGTTATTTCCAAAACCAGAGCAACAAGCTCTCGGGCGGCAAAATCGCCGGCGTGTTCGGCATGGGCATGCTCTCCGCCCTGATTGTCGGCCCCTGCGTCGCGCCGCCGCTGGCCTTTGCGCTGGGCTATATCGGCCAGACGGGCGACGCGGTGCTCGGCGGCCTCGCCCTTTACGCCCTCGCGCTGGGCACGGGCGTGCCGCTGGTGATTATCGGCACCTTCGGCGGCCACGTCCTGCCCAAGGCGGGCGACTGGATGAACGGCGTCAAATACGCCTTCGGCTTTATCCTGCTGGCCGTTGCCGTTTACCTTGCCTCGTCCTTTCTGCCCTATGCCGCCGCAGCCGCGCTGTACACCGCGCTGCTGCTCGCGCCCGCGCTGCTGATGCTGGCGAAGCTGGGCGGCATGAGCGGCCGTCTGAAAACCTTTGCCGCCGTTTTGTCCGCCCTCCTGCTGGCGGGCGGCGCATGGTTCGGCCTGCAAAGCTGGCGCGGCGAAAGCACCGCCCTGCACGCCTTTTTAACCCTGCATCCTGCCGCCGTTGCAGACGGCCTCCACCGCAAATACGCCGATGCGGACGAGCTGAAAGCCGCGCTGGCCGACGCGCTGGCTGCCGACCCGTCCACGCCCGTCATTCTCGATTTTTATGCCGACTGGTGCGTGTCGTGCAAGGAAATGGAAGCGCACACGCTCAACACCGAGCAGGTGCGCGCCGCCGTGCCGATGGAGCGTTTCTTCCAGGCCGACGTCACCGCCAACAATCCCGGCCATCAGGCGCTGCTGAAAGAATACGGCCTGTTCGGCCCGCCGGGCGTGTTCGTCGTCAAGGCCGACGGCAGCCGCAGCGAGGCGCTGTTGGGCTTTGCCAAGCCCGACGAGTTTGTCGCCTGGTATCGCAAACACGCGCAGTAGGCCGCATGGCGGGAAAAGGCTGTCTGAAAGTCCTGTTTCGGGGTTTCAGACGGCCTTTTTGTTTGACTGCCAGACAAGATGTTTCCACAATGTATCTACTTATTTGAAAAGGAGCATGATCATGTTGAGATTGCAAAAATGGGGCAACAGCGCGGCCGTGCGCCTGCCTGCCGAAATACTGAAACAGCTTGGCATGAAAATCGGCGACAGTTTGGAAACCGAAATCCGCGACAACGAACTGATTGTCAGAGCAGTGAGCTGTCCGCGCTACCAACTGGCCGATCTGCTGGCTGAAATGCAGCAGGAGTCGCCGCGCGCAGAGGGCTGGGAAGCGATGGCCGATGTCGGTGAAGAGGTGTTGTGATGTACATTCCCGACCGTGGCGACATTTTCCATTTGGCGTTTGACCCCGCCGCCGGCAGCGAAATGAAAAGCGGCCATTACGCTCTGGCCTTATTGCCCAAAGCGTTCAACCGCGCCACCGGATTGGTGTTTGCCTGCCCGATTTCTCAGGACGGCGCGATGCAGGCCGGAAGCAGCGGCATGGTTTCCACCCTGATGGGCACGGGAACGGATACGCAGGGAAACGTCCATTGCCACCAACTCAAATCGCTGGACTGGAAAATCCGCTGTGCCGCATTCAAAGAAACCGTGCCGGATTATGTATTGGACGACGTATTGGCGCGTATCGGCGCAGTTTTGTTCGATTAACCGTCGGAAAGCCGCGAGGGATTTTCAGACGGCCTTTTGCCTTAGCGGCTTCACAAAGGAGAACCCCATGAAAATTTACACATCGCAACAAATGCGCCAGCGCGAGCAGGCTGCCGTGGACAAGGGCACGACGTTTGAAGGGCTGATGGAAAACGCGGGGCAAGCGGCTGCGGCGGATTTGTTGCGGCGGCTGCCCGAAGCGGGCAGGGCGCTGGTTGTGTGCGGCAAGGGCAACAACGGCGGCGACGGCCTCGTCATCGCGCGGGTGTTGCAGGCGGCGGGCTGGTGCGCGGACATTGTTTTTGTGGCTGGCAGCGGTTTGTCGGAATTGGCCGAACTCAACCGCCGCCGTTTGCAGGGTTTGGCAAACATCGAAATTATCGCCGCTGACGAACTCAAAGGCTGTCTGAAAGCCGGTTATACGCTGATTATCGACGGCATTTTCGGCACGGGCTTTGCCGGTGCGCTGCCCGCAAACATTGCCGCCGTCTGCCGCCTGCTGAACCGTTCAGACGGCCTCAAAGCCGCGCTCGACATCCCCACCGGCTTAAACTGCGACAGCGGCGCAGCCGACGAAGACACCTTCCGCGCCGACATCACCTACGCCTTTGCCGCGTACAAACCCGCGCATTTGACCGAAGCGGGCAGGGCGTATTGCGGCGAAACCGTGTGTCTGGACATCGGCATCGACTGAAAAGCGCCGTCTGCGTTTTACCGACGGATAACAAAGGCCGTCTGAAAACCTTGCAAACAGGTTTTCAGACGGCCTGAGACCTTTGCAAAATTCCCCAAAATCCCCTAAATTCCCACCAAGACATTT
>CAMURX010000020.1 GCA_947097615.1 uncultured Neisseria sp.
ATGGCAGGGAGTAACGTTTCGGACTTGGCATTATCCACCACAACGGTATAGACCCGTCCGTTGCGTTTCAGAATGCCAAAGACAACCACTTTTCCTGCCGCGCCGCGACCACGTCTGCCTTTACGCCGTCCGCCGAAATAGCTTTCGTCCAACTCAACAGGGCCCTCAAAAACCTCATCAGCAGCCAAGGCCAGATAATGGCTGATAACCATACGAATTTTGCGGTAGAACAGAATGGCGGAGTTGGGCTGAATGCCCAAAATATCGGCAGCGGAACAGGCGGTAACTTGGAGTACAAAAAATTGAAGCAATTTCTTTTGAATACTCTTTTTTAGTTTACAACGGGTTATCTTCATTTTTGCAGTCTAACATGACTGCTTATCTAGTACAGCCCCTTATAAAATTTAACAAATAATGCAAGTTCATAGCTTGTGTTCCAACTTTATCTATGCACCTCAAAAACGACCGCCTAGCCTACGAAATCCTTTCCGCTGTCGCCGAAATCCCCTTTGGCAAAGTCGCCACCTACGGCCAAATCGCCCGCCTGATCGGCAGAGATAAAAATGCCCGCCTGGTCGGCAGCGTGCTGCGCCATGCGGCGGATTACGGCGATTATCCTTGTCACCGCGTGGTCAATGCCGCAGGGCGGCTGGTGCCGGGTTGGGCGGCACAGGCAGATTTGCTGCGTGATGAGGGTGTGGAGTTGAAAGACGAAAGCCATGTTTGTTTGAAAACGTATCAGTGGGATTGTTAGGTCTGCAAACCGGCATCCTTGTTACGGCCTTCTCTTAAAGACAGCAAATTCTGCGCGCCAATCCGTGACGAAAATTACGGTTATGGTTTTCACAGAACCGAGAGGCCGTCTGAAAGCTTCTGCCCAAATGTGCGGCGGTTGTTTTCAGACGGCCTCTCTGTTTTTGTGCCGACGGTTTGCACGGTCGAAAACCCTTTCGGCATCAAATATCTTGAAAACCGTTTGCATTCGCTCTGTGAAGCGGCGATAATATTTGCGTATTTTAACCATGCGTCAGAACGAATTTTTATGTTGATTGCTTTTCTGATTATGCTGCGCGAGGGTATCGAAGCGGCGCTGATTGTCGGTATTGTGTCCGGATTTTTGAAACAGTCCGGCCATCATGATTTGATGCCGAAGGTGTGGCTGGGCGTGGCGGCGGCTGTGCTGATTTGCTTCGGGCTGGGTTTTGCCATCCACCGTATCACGGGCGAGATTCCGCAGAAGCAGCAGGAATTTGTTGTCGGCATGATCGGTCTGTTGGCGGTGGGCATGCTGACCTATATGCTGCTGTGGATGCAGAAGGCCGCGCGGTCGATGAAGCAGCAGTTGCAGGACTCGATTCAGGCCGCGCTCAACAAGGGCGGTTCGGGCTGGGCTTTGGTACTGATGGCTTTTTTGGCCGTGATGCGCGAGGGCTTGGAGAGTGTGTTTTTCCTGATTGCGGTATTCACGCAAAGTCCCGACAGCCGTATGCCGCTGGGCGCGGCGGCCGGGCTTTTGGCTTCCGCTGCGGTCGGGGTTTTGCTGTATCAGGGTGGTATTCGTCTGAATTTGGGGAAATTTTTCCGTTGGACGGGTGTGTTTCTGATTTTCGTCGCCGCCGGGCTGTTGTCGGGTTCGTTCCGCGCACTGCATGAGGCGGGCGTGTGGAATGTCGGCCAGCAGGTGATTGCCGATTTTTCCGGATTCCTGCATGAAGACAGCCCTTTGGGCGTGCTGATGGGCGGTTTTTTCGGTTATACCGACCATCCGACCGTCAGCGATGTTCTGTGGTATGTAGTTTATTTAGTTCCCGTTTTGTTTTGGTTCTTACGCGGTAGCCAAGCCGCTTCATCTTCCCGTTAAGGAGTTTTTTATGAATATGACACGCATCACTTTATCCGTTTTACTGGCCATGGGACTGGCAGCCTGCCAGCCGCCCGAGGCCGACAAACCCGCCGCGCCCGCATCAGGCGAAGCAGCCGCATCCGGTGCGGCCGCCGCGCCGAATGCCGACGGCAGCATCAACATCGCCGTTACCGACACCGCCTGCGATCCGATGGAACTCACCGTGCCCAGCGGCAAAACCGTGTTCAACATCAAGAACAACAGCGGCCGCAAGCTGGAATGGGAGATTCTCGAAGGCGTGATGGTGGTGGACGAGCGCGAAAACATCGCCCCCGGCCTGTCCGACAAAATGACCGTTACCCTAATGCCCGGCACTTACGAAATGACCTGCGGCCTGCTGACCAACCCGCGCGGCAAACTGGTCGTCACCGACAGCGGCTTCAAAGCCGATCCCGCGCAGGCCGACATGGCCAAACTGGCGCAGCCTTTGGCCGACTACAAAGTCTATGTTCAAGGTGAGGCCAAGCTCTTGGCTGAAAAAACCGAGAAATTCGCTGCCGCCGTGAAAGCAGGCAAAGTTGACGAAGCCAAGGCTCTGTTTGCCGACACCCGCATCCACTACGAACGTATCGAGCCGATTGCCGAGCTGTTCAACGAGCTTGATCCCGCCATCGACTCGCGCGAAGACGACTACAAAGAAAAAGCCAAAGACGACGCCTTCACCGGTTTCCACCGCATCGAACACGCGCTGTGGGTGGACAACAAAATCGACGACAAAGTGAAAGAAACCGCCGACAAGCTGGATAAAGACGTGAAAGCGCTGAAAGCCGAAATCGACGTATTGAGCTTCCCGCCGAGCAAAGTGGTGGGCGGCGCGGCGGCGCTGATCGAAGAAGTGGCCGGCACCAAAATCACCGGCGAGGAAGACCGTTACAGCCACACCGACCTCTCCGACTTCCAGGCCAACATCGACGGCTCGCAGAAAATCGTCGAACTCTTCCGTCCGATGATTGCCGAAAAAGACAAAGCCCTCCTGGATACCGTCGATGCCAACTTCAAACAGATCAACGACATCCTGGCGAAATACAAAAAAGGCGACGGCTTCGAAACCTACGACAAACTGTCGGAAGCCGACCGTACCCAGCTCAAAGCCCCGATCAACACTCTGGCCGAAGAACTGGGCAAACTGCGCGGCGTACTCGGTCTGAACTAAGCCGCCTGAAAACGCAGTTTCCGCCGCATCCCGCAGCGGGCGGATGAGGCGTTAAAAGGCCGTCTGAAAACCCGAAATACGGTTTCAGACGGCCTTTTTTAAACCTCAAACGTCTGCAATAACGGTTTCAAACCAAGCCCGACAGCGGCACAGGTGTCAAGCATTCCGCGCCGACACAGGCAGACAAAACACCAAAAGGCCGTCTGAAAACGAATCTTTCAGACGGCCTCTTCTACCGATGCGGCCGGCCACCTTTTCAGACGGCCTCTGCCAACCGGTTCAGCGTTTGGCGAAACCCTGCCCTTGCAGATAACCGAGCATAAACGGGCGCACGGGGCGGGCGAGGGTGTTGGCGATTTGCCCCGCCCAGTCCAAATCCCGCCCGCTGCGTTCGCGGTAATAGGTTTTCACCTCTTCGTTGTAGGCCGCGAGCACTTCGGCGGAGGCGGGACGGTAGCGGTTTTCCGACACCAGCGTGTCCAGCGACAGGCGCGGGCGTTGCTGCGGCTGCTGGTCGGGGTAGCCGAGGCAGAGGCCGAACAGCGGCACGGTGTGTTCGGGCAGGCCGAGCAGTTCGCCGACGCGGGCAATATCGTTGCGGATGCTGCCTATATACACCGCGCCGAGGCCGAGCGATTCGGCGGCCAGCACGACGTTTTGCGCCATAATGCCCGCGTCAATCGCGCCGGTAAGCAGCACTTCCGTCCAGTCGGTCTGCACTTGGGCGTCCACCATGTGATGGCGGGCGGCATTGATGCAGAACACGAGAAACTCGGCGCAATGCTCGACATAGGCATGCCCCATGCCGCCTTCGGAGGCGCAGATTTCGCGCAACCCTTTGCGGATTTCGCGGTCGCTGACGCGGATGACGCTGTTGTTCTGCTGATAGCTCGATGTGGAAGCGGCGCGGCCGGCTTCGAGCACGGCGGCGAGCATGTCGGCGGGAACGGGCTGTTCGGTGAAGCGGCGGATGGAACGGTGCGCCAGCGCGGGAAGGCTGTTGAGGGTCATGCGGTTTTCCTTTGCAGTTTGTCGGGACGGCGATTATAGCAGAAGAGGCCGTCTGAAACGTCCGACTGCCGCTTTTCAGACGGCCTGAAACATCCCCAAACCTGCCTGCCGCACGGGCAGCAGGCACGGAAAAAGGCCGTCTGAATATTCAGACGGCCTCCCTATTCCCTTACCGTTTCACAAAACACCGCATTTCGGCTTTCAGACGGCCTCCTACTCCGAACGGTAAGGGTTTTCCACGCCCGCCACCAGTGCGGCCAAGTATTCGCGCAACTGCTTTTCGCCGCAGCCCATCAGCAGCGCGTCCTCGAAAGCGTCCTGCGCGAGTTGGAAGAGCTCGTTCATATTTTCGTTCATCACTTTGATTTTCTCGGTGCAGGAAACGACGCTGCCGTCGTCGCCGTACCATTTGGGCATTTCGGGCATGGGCATGGCGGAAGTTCTTTCGGTCAGTTGGCGAAGCGGCCGGAGTCGAAACGTTTGACACGGCGCGCCAGGGCATAGCGGCTGTTCCAGTATTTGTTGGACAGGCTGGTGATTTCGATGCTCTTGCCCGTGCGCGGCGCGTGGATGAAACGGTTGTTGCCGATATAGAGGCCGACGTGCGAAATGCGGCCGCGCGAGGTGCGGAAAAACACCATGTCACCCGGCTGCAATTCGCTGCGCGACACGCCCACGCCCATCCGCGCCTGTTCGGCCGACGTGCGCGGCAGGTTGACCTGCATGGTTTTGCGGAAAATGTGCTGCATAAAGCCGCTGCAATCGAAGCCGCTGCTGACCGATGTGCCGCCGAAACGGTAGCTGACGCCGAGCAACCCCATCGCGCTGCCGATCAGCTCGTCGGCCTCGCGGCGGGAAACGGGCGAACCCGAAGGCATGGCCGCTTCTGCGGTTTTGGCCGCCTGCCTTTCCTTCTGCTTTTCCTTTTCGGCCTGCTGTCTGACCAAAGCCTGCATCGCCGATTCGTCGTAACCGGGTTCGGTTTTCGGCGCTTCGCTCTGCGCGGCGGGCGGAAACGGCATTTCGGGGCGGCGGATAAAATCGCGCACGGGCGGGGTTTCGGGTTTTTGCGGTTCCGGCGCGCCCTCGTGTTTGGCCGCGTCCTTTTTGGCCGGCTCTTTTGTTACAGGCTCTTTTTTGGCCGCATCTTTTTTCGCCGGCTCTTTTTTCTGTGCGGCTTTACCGGCCTCGCCCTTCTTTGCCGTATCGGCCTTGCCCTTCTTCTTTGCCTCGTCTGCTTTGCCTGCTGGCGTTTTCTGTTTGCTGTCTTTGGCATTGCGGCCTTTGTCTTTGCCGCTGTCTTTTTTACCGCCTTTGGTTTTGTCTTCTTTGGCGGGCACTTCTTTTTTGGCCGTTTTTTTGTTCTCCTGCCCCGCGTCTTTTTTACCTTTTACCGCTTCTTTTTTACCTTTCGTCGGCTCTTTGGCTGGGTTTTCTTTTTTCGCGGCGGGCTGTTTTTTGCTGTCAGCACTGTCTTTTTTGCCCTTGGGCGCTTCCTTTTTGGCGGCGGTTTTCGGCTCGGCTTTTTTGTTGGCGGCCTGAACCGGCAGCGCGGCGCACAACAGGGCGAGCGCGGCGAAGGCTGGGGCGAAAAGCTTTTTCAGATAAGTCATGCTGTTGTTTCTCTTCCGATTTTACCGGCAAGGCCGGATAACACGTTTTCAGACGGCCTCTGCGTGCCGTCTGAAAAAAATGGGGTGCGGCGGCAAAAGCCGCAGGGCGCTTGGCTACCCTATAACAGCCGCGATGATACCAATTTTGCCCGCCGCGCGCGATTTGTCCGCCCGCGCCCACTGTGGTTTTCAGACGGCCTCCGAGCCTGTTCCCCGTTGCGCGGACAAAAACACGACAACACACTTTAAATTCCGCAAAAACGCGCCATATCTTCGTTTCAACTGACGCACAATTTCCCCAACAAACAGCCGCTTGCTGTTACAATCGCGCGTTTTTTACCAACCCACACATAGGAACGACACCATGCAAAATGATGTTTACGACTACACCAACCCCGCCGGCGTACAGCGCAGCACCGTTCTGCGCAAAACCTACGGCCTTCTGGCGCTGTCCTTCATCCCCTGTGCGCTGGGCGCATTTGCGGCAGCCGCCACCAGATTCAACGTTTACGCCCTCACCGGCAACCGTTGGGCGGGGTTCATCGCCGTTCTCGCCTTCTTCTACGGCATGATTTTCCTGATTGAGAAAAACCGTTACAGCAACGTCGGTGCCGGCCTGCTGATGGTCTTCACCTTCGGCATGGGCGCCCTGATCTCGCCGCTGCTGCAATACAGCCTCGGCATCCCCGGCGGTGCGGGACTGGTCGGCACCGCCGCCCTGATGACCGCCGCCATCTTCGGCGTCATGTCGGTAACGGGTGCGAAAGCCAATATCAATTCCAACTCGCTCGGCCGCTTCCTGGGCGTCGGCGGTATCGTGCTGATGATAGCCGTTGTCGCCAACTTCGCCTTCGGCATCCCCATGCTGGGTCTTGCCATCTCGGGCGCGTTTGTTGTGTTCAGCTCGCTCGTTATCATGTGGCAGACCCGCACAGTGATCGAAGGCGGCGAAGACAGCCACATCAGCGCCGCGCTGTCCATCTTCATCTCCCTCTACAACCTCTTCAGCAGCCTGCTGCACATCCTTCTGTCCCTCGCCGGCAGCGACGACTAAGCGCTCCGACAAAAGGCCGTCTGAAAGCCCTTACGGTTTCAGACGGCCTTTTGACATTTCTTCACAATCCCGCTATTCTGCCGCCCTCCCACCAGCCGCACCAAAGCACCAAAAACGATATGCAAACCAAAGCCCTGCGCCGCGCCGTGTATGCCGGCAGCTTCGACCCGCCTACCAACGGCCACCTGTGGATGATACGCGAAGCGCAGGCGCTCTTCGACGAACTCATCGTCGCCATCGGCGTCAATCCCGACAAAAAATCCACCTACACCGTCGCCGAGCGCCGCAAAATGCTCGAAGACATCACCGCGCCCTTTGCCAACGTACGCATCGATTCCTACGAAAACCAATTCCTCGTCAACTATGCCCACAGCGTCAGCGCGGGCTACATCGTGCGCGGCATCCGCAGCGCTTCGGACTACGAATACGAACGCACCATCCGCCACATCAATTCCGACCTCCAACCCGAAATCGCCACCGTGCTGCTGATTCCGCCGCGCGAATACGCCGAAGTGTCGTCCACCCTCGTCAAAGGCATGGTCGGCCCCGTCGGCTGGCGCGACACCGTCCGCCGCTACCTGCCCGAAGCCGTGTACGAAAAAATCCTGCGCGACCACCAAAGCAGCGGCTGAACCCGTTTTTCAGACGGCCTCGAAACAGGAAACACCCGCCGCCGAAGGCTGCATAACGCGTATTGCAAAGCGCAACCAAGCCGCACCGCGCCACAACGGATTCAGGCCGTCCCCGCCTGTGCGGGGATGACGTTTCCGAACACGCGACACGCAGTGGTGCAAAACCAACCGTTTCCCCGCACAAAGGAGCTCCCGTGAACAAAACCGCCCTGATTCTGGCCGCCCTCCTCCTCGCCGCCTGCGCCCGCCAGTCGGACGAACCGCCGCTCGGCCGCCAGCTTGCCGGCCTCAGCAGCGCGCAGCGCGACGCCGAAGGACGCAAAGCCGCGCAAATGCTGCGCCGCGCCAACCGCGACGACGACCCCGACGTGGCCGTGCGCGACATCCGCTACCGCGCAGCCGACGACACCTTCGTCTACACCGTCGTCCTCAAACGCCTGAAAAACACACACGGCATCACCCCCGCCGCCCGCCGCCGCGCCCAGGCCGAAATGAAGCGCGGCATGGTGCGCGAAAGCTGCCGCCGCCGCGCCGAACGAGACATCCTCACCCAAGGCCGCTATGCCCTCGAATTCCATGTCCTCGCCGCCGACGGCCGTCCCGTCGCCGCCCCCTTCCGCATCACCGGCAAAGACTGTTGAGGCCGTCTGAAAGCGTAGCTTCAACGAAGTTAAAACGCAGTTTCGGCGCAACCAAAAACACTTTTCAGAAACGTCATCCCCGTGCAAGCGGAGACGGCCTCTGTCGCCAAGGTAGGGGGTGGCGCAGCCACGCACGCGGTTTGGGATTCGCAGGCGAACTCTCGGATTGGTTGTGCGGTACACAGACCACGTGCGTCGACTTGGGGCGACACACCCTACCTTAGGTTCGGCATGGTCTGAATAAAAGACTGCTGAGGCCGTCCCCGCCGCCCACCCTGCCTCACAAACCGCATTTGCGTTATTTGGCAAAATACCCGCTTGTGTTGTTCCACCATCAATCCCCCCAAACCATGAACACCGACACCCTCCTCACCCTCGACCGAGCCCACATCTGGCATCCCTATTCCTCCACCGCCGACCCCGCGCCCGTTTATCCCGTCGAACGCGCCGAGGGCGTGCGCATTCATTTGAAAACGGGGCAAACGCTCATCGACGGCATGTCGTCGTGGTGGGCGGCGGTGCACGGCTACAACCATCCGCGCCTGAATGCCGCCGCCGCGCGCCAGCTTGAAAAGATGAGCCATGTGATGTTCGGCGGCTTCATCCACGACGCGGCGGGCGAACTCACCGAGTTGCTGCTGGGCATTCTGCCCGAGGGTTTGGACACCGTGTTTTACGCCGACAGCGGCTCGGTGGCGGTGGAAGTGGCGATGAAAATGGCGGTGCAGTACCAGCACGCGCTCAATCGAAAAGGGCGACACAAATTCGCCGCCATCCGCGCCGGTTATCACGGCGACACTTGGCACGCCATGTCGGTGTGCGATCCCGTTACCGGTATGCACGGCCTGTTTTCCGGCAGCCTGCCCGTGCAGTTTTTCCTGCCGCAGCCGAGCGTGAAATTCGGCGAAGCGTGGCGCGAAGAGGCCGCCGCGCCGCTGGCCGATCTCTTGGAAAAACACGCGCACGAAATCGCCGCACTGATTTTAGAACCCGTCGTACAGGGCGCGGGCGGCATGTATTTTTATTCGCCCGAATACCTGAAAACTGCCCGCGAACTGTGCGACCGGCACGGCGTATTGCTGGTTTTCGACGAAATCGCCACCGGCTTCGGCCGCACCGGCAAACTGTTTGCCTGCGAACACGCCGGTGTTGTGCCCGACATCATGTGTCTCGGCAAAGCCTTAACCGGCGGCTATCTCACGCTCTCGGCGGCGGTAACGCATAAGCGCATCGCCGACACCGTCAGCGGCGGCGCGGCGGGCTGCTTTATGCACGGCCCCACCTTTATGGCCAACCCGCTCGCCTGCGCCGTGGCCGCCGAATCGGTGAAGCTGCTGCTGGAAGACGGCTGGCAGAGCAATGTCACGCGGATTGAACGGCAGCTTTCAGACGGCCTTGCTCCCGCGCGTGAAATCGCGGCGGTAAAAGACGTGCGCGTACTCGGCGCCATCGGCGTGGTGGAAATGCGCGAGCCGGTGAACCTGCGCCGTTTGCAGCCCAAATTTGTCGAACGCGGCATCTGGCTGCGCCCGTTTGGCCGGCTGGTTTACACCATGCCACCCTTTATCATGCAAAACCACGAGCTTGCGCAGCTTTCAGACGGCCTTATCGGCGCACTGAGGGAAGAATATGAACGTTAAACTGTTTTCAAGCGGCCTCAAAGGCAAGATTGTTTTTGTCGGCGGAATCGACACCGGTATCGGCAAAAGCTACGCCACCGGCCATCTGGCTGCACGCCTGATGCAGCAGGGCTTGCGCGTGATTACCTTCAAACCCGTGCAAACCGGCTGCAACGGCTTTTCAGACGACCTCGCGCTGCACCGCCGCATCCAAGGCATCGCGCCGCTGCCCGAAGACCTCGCGGGCGAAACCTGCCCCTATCTTTTCCCCTATCCCTGCTCGCCCCATCTGGCCGCCCGCATGGCGGGAGAGCACATCGACAGCGGCCTCATCGCCCGCCACGCCGAAGCCTTGGCTGCACGTTACGATCTCGTCCTCGTCGAAGGCGCAGGCGGCCTGGCCGTACCGCTTAACGGGCAAGACACCACGCTGGATTTGCTCGAACGCGAAGGCTGGCCGCTGGTATTGGTTACATCAGGCCGGCTGGGCAGCATCAACCACACCCTACTCTCGCTTGAAGCCTGCCAAACGCGCAATATTCCCGTGGCCATGCTGCTGTACAACCGTTTTCCGGCCGCCGACCCGCTTATCGAAGCCGACACCGCCGCCTATCTGCAACAGCGCCTGCGGCAGGATTTTCCGCAAGCGGTGTTTGAAGAAATGGGCGAAATCCCGTTGGGCTAACCAACCGAAAGGCCGTCTGAAAAGTCCCAACAGGTTTTCAGACGGCCTTTTAAAACTTTCAAACAAAGAAACACACATGAGCTATTGCGATTTTGCCAACGCCCTGCCCGAAGGCAGCGGCGACCCCAACCAGCATTACCACGACTGCGAATACGGTTTTCCAATCCATAGCGACAAAGAATTATTCAGACGGCTGGTGCTGGAAATCAATCAGGCCGGTTTGAATTGGACGCTGATTTTAAACAAACGCGCCGCTTTTGACGCGGCCTACTGCGGCTTCAACATCGCCGCCGTGGCCGCCTTTGACGAAGCTGACCGCGCGCGCCTGCTCTCCGACGCGGGCATCGTGCGCAACCGTTTGAAAATCAATGCCGCCATTTTCAACGCCAATCAAATTCTGGCTTTGCAGCGCGAATACGGCTCGTTTGAAAACTGGCTCGACGCGCACCATCCGCGCAGCTTAAACGAATGGGTCAAATTGTTCAGACGGCATTTCAAATTTGTCGGCGGCGAAATCGTCGGCGAATTTTTAATGAGCACGGGCTATCTCAAAGGCGCGCACGACGAAAGCTGCCCCGTGTACGCGCGGGCATTGCGGCAGAAACCCAAATGGACAGAGGCCGTCTGAAAGCCTTTTCAGGCTTTCAGACGGCCTCATGCGTCGCAGGCGGGGCGTTTTAATCGAGCAGCAGCCCCTGTGCGAGGAAGCCGCCTTTTTCCACGCCCGGCAGGGTGAAGAAATAGCCGCCGCCGAAGGGTTTGACATACTCTTCCAAGGGTTCGAGGTTGAGGCGGTTTTGCACGAAGATAAAGCCGTCGTCGAGGTTGGCCTGATACATGACGAGGATGAGGCCGACGTCGAGCTGGCCGTTTTTGGCGAGGCCGAGCGAGTAGTTGAACGGGCGGCGGAAGAGCAGGTGTTTTTTCATAAACTCGGGATCGCGCGGGTCGCCCAGGCGGATGTGGCTGTCTTTGGGAATGACTTTGCCTTCGGGGTCTTTGCCGTAGTCGGGGGTTTCGCTTTCGTGTTTTTGTCCCAAGGGCGCGCCGCTGTATTTTTCGCGGCCGAAGATAGCGTTTTGCTCCTGCAGGGGGGTTCTGTCCCAAAATTCGACGAAGTGGCGGATGAGGCGCACGGCCTGATAGCTGCCGTTTTTCGTCCACGCGGGCTCGTCGAGACTGTTGGCCGCCACGCCCGTCCACAGAACCTGGTCGGCGATTTTGGGGTCGGACACGTCGGGGTTGCCCGTGCCGTCGCGAAAGCCCAACAGGTTGCGGGCGGCGATGGCGCCGGGCTCGGGTTTGGGCAGCCAGCCGTCCACCGTCCAGCGGATAACGGCGTATTTGGCGGTGTTTTTGATGATGTCGCGCAGGGCGTTTTGGCAGGTTTCGGGCGAGAAGGCGCAGATTTGGATGCCGATGTCGCCGTCGCACCATTCTTTGCGCAGTTCGTCGTTGGGGAAGTCTTTCATTTCCTGCAAATGCTTGGGCTTTTTGCCCGCGAGGCCGAAGCGGCCGTCGAACAGGCTGTGGCCGACGGATACGGTGACGGTGAGGCCGTCGGGCGGCAGCACTTTGCCCAACAGGCCGCTGCCTGCGGGCGGGAGTTTGTCGTCGCCGTCGATAAGTTCGCCGCCTTTGGTGAGAAATTCGATGCGGGCGGTAAGGGTGCGGAAAAAGTCGATCAGGCGGGGGCGGTCGGCGGCGGTGATGTCGAAGGCACAGAGGATGCCGAAGGGCTGGTGCGGGGTGGTGATGCCGGCCTGGTGTGTGCCGTAGCAGTCGTAGGCGGTTTGGCTGTGGGCGGCAAACTGTCCGCCTTCGCCTTTGCTTTCAGACGGCCTCTCCTGTGCGGCGGCGCTGTCGCCGTTTTTGCCGCAGGCGGCAAGCGCGGCGGCGGCGGAGAGGGCGGCGGCGTTTTGCAGCAGACGGCGGCGGCTCGGGTTTTCGGGGTGTTTCATGTTAGCTCCTTGTGTCCGTTGTTTTTGATTCGAGGCCGTCTGAAACCGCTATTTGACTTCGTTTTCAGACGGCCTCGGTGCAGATTCTTACAAATAAGAATTATACCCGAACTCATGCGCCCGATGCCATGCCGCCCGTGCGTTCGCCGCAGACTTGCCATACAATCGGCCGACGCAACTACGGAGCATTCTTTATGGATACACTCGCCGAACTCACCGCCAATCTGGCGGCAGACCGTCTGAAAGTCACCTGCGCCGAATCGTGCACGGGCGGGCTGCTGGCGGCGGAGCTCACCCGCCTGCCCGGCAGCTCGGCCTGGTTTGAAACGGGCTTTGTCACATACAGCAACGAAGCGAAACAAAAGCTGCTCGGCGTCTCGCCCGACAGCCTGCGGCGCGAAGGCGCGGTCAGCGAAACGGTGGCGCGCGAAATGGCCGCGGGCGCGCTCAAAGCGGCGCAAGCCGACTTCGCCCTTTCCGTGACAGGCATCGCCGGCCCGGGCGGCGGCAGCGCGGAAAAACCGGTGGGCACGGTGTGCTTCGGTTTGGCATCGGCCGCAGGCGCAACCGCCCGCACCGCGCATTTTCACGGCAGCCGCGACGAAATACGGCGGGAGGCCGTGTCCTTCGCGCTCGACTGGCTGGCGCAGGCTCTGGCAGCGCGCGGCTGAGACGGAAAAGGCCGTCTGAAAACACGGTTTCCGCCACCCGCCCCGTTTAGCCGCACAAAAAACTATCATCCGCATTTTTCGGATAAATTTCATTGCATTAAACCGTTTTCTACACTAGACAGCTGCCGCGCAAACGCTTAGTATCCGCGCTCGTTTTTCATCCGTTTTCTCCGCCGTCCCGCCATGTCCGCCCCGCTTACCGAACCGCCCATACGCTGCGCCGTCGTCGCCACATCCACCGGCTCGCTCGACGAGCTCTCCGGCCTCGACGACCTGCTCTACATCCTACGCCTCAACATCCACATGAACGGCCTCGTCTACGCCGACGGCCTCGACCTGCACCCCGAAGCCTTCTACCAAAGCCAGACGGAAAACCCCGAAGGCGAAACCCGCACCTCGCCGCCCTCCGAAGCCGCCGTCCGCGCCCTGTTCCGCCAGATACGCAACGCGGGCTACCGCGAAATCATCGTCACCACCCTCAGCGGCCGCATCAGCGACACCGTTAACACCGTGCGCAAAGTGGCGGCAGACATGGCGCGCGACATCCAAACCTACATCGTCGACACCGGCACCGCCTGCATCGCCGAAGGCCACTTCGCCCTCGAAGCGGTGAAGCTGCTGCGCCAAGGCTTTGCCGCTGCCGACGTGGTCGAACACCTCGAACGCCTCAAACCCGGCGCCGAAATCGTGTTCAGCGTCCACAGCCGCGCCCATCTGCGCCGACTGCCGCACCTCAACACCACGGAAAAATTCGTCGCCGGCCTGCTCGACCTCAAACCCGTGCTGCGCTTTTACGACGGACAATTCTCGCGCGTGGACATCGGCCGCAAAACGGAAAACACCCTCGACGCGCTGGTGGAAAGCGCCGCCGCTGCCCTGCGGCAGAAACCCGTCCGCCTCTACGGCCTCTACGGCGGCAACCGCGCCCTCTACGAAAACCTCGCCGAGAGGCTGCACCGCAAAACCGGCATCATGCCCAAAGCCTTCCCCATTTCCCCCGTTATCGGCGCCCACATCGGCCCCGACGCCGTCGGCATCGCCCGCATCGACAAGCTGCTCTGAATCCCGCACCACTTTCCGCATCAGGCCGTCTGAAACCTTTCAGACGGCTTGATGCGCAACAAAATGCCAAAACAAAAGAAAAAACAGCCTGAAAAATAACAAAACAGATAAAAAAAGCAGAACAAAACAATTTTATTGCCGAAGAAGCACCGCGCGGCTTGCCATTCCCCGCCGCCGCCGCTATCCTTCGCCTCCTTTCATCATAAAAACAACAGGCCGCGCCATGACCAAAAAAAACCGCACCGACGACATCCGCATCAGCGGCATCGCCGAACTCCTCCCCCCCATCGCCCACCTTTACGAGCTGCCCGCAGGCGACGCCGCACAGGAACTCGTCGCCGGCACCCGCCGCCAAATCGCCGACATCGTCCACGGCCGCGACAAACGCCTGCTCGCCATCATCGGCCCCTGCTCCATCCACGACCCCAAAGCCGCCCTCGAATACGCGCAAAAGCTGCTGCCGCTGAAAAAGCAGTACGAACAAGAGCTGCTCATCGTCATGCGCGTTTACTTTGAAAAACCGCGCACCACCGTCGGCTGGAAAGGCCTCATCAACGACCCCCATCTGGACGGCACTTTCGACATCAACTACGGCCTGCGCCAGGCGCGCCGCCTGCTGCTCGATCTCAACAATCTCGGCATGCCCGCCTCCACCGAATTTCTCGACATGATTACGCCGCAGTATTACGCCGACCTGATTTCCTGGGGCGCCATCGGCGCGCGCACCACCGAAAGCCAGGTGCACCGCGAGCTGGCCAGCGGCCTCTCCTGCCC
>CAMURX010000021.1 GCA_947097615.1 uncultured Neisseria sp.
CGCGGACGTGGCGAAATTGGTAGACGCACCAGATTTAGGTTCTGGCGCCGAGAGGTGTGAGAGTTCGAGTCTCTCCGTCCGCACCAACATACAAAAACAGCCCAACTTTTCGGGCTGTTTTTTTACGTTTAATACCGTCTAACACCGTAAACCAAACGCCCGCCGAATAAAGCTTTGCGCCTGTTTACCCCTTTCCCTTTTTCCGTCTTGACCGTCTAACGCCGTCTAATCCCGTAGCATTGAATCAACCAATTTCAGGGGGTATATTTGGGGGTATCCTGAAATATCCCCGAAAAAATACCCCCAAAATGCCCCTAAACGACCGCCAGATAAAGAACGCCAAGCCCGCCGCCAAGCCCTACAAGCTGGCAGACGGCAGCGGCCTGTATTTGGCCGTTACCCCCCGCAGGCGGCAAGCTGTGGCGGCTGAAATACCGCAGCGGCGGGAAAGAGAAATTACTCACTATCGGCAAATATCCCGCCGCTTCCCTGCTGGAAGCCCGCCAAGCCGCTGAACAGGCACGGGCGGATTTGGCTAAGGGCATCGACCCCGCCGCCGCCAAGCAACAGGCCAAAGCGGAGCGGCAGGCCGCCCTACAAAACACCTTTGAAGCCATTGCCCGCCGCTGGTACGCCGACAACCTGCACCGCTGGAAGCCCAACCACGCCGCCCGCCTGCTGGCCTACATGGAAAAGGACGTTTTCCCCGCCATCGGCGGCGAGCCGATAGACACAATCAGGGCAAACGACATCAAAAGCCTTTTAAGCATTGTGTTATCACGGGGGGCAGTCAACACGGCAGAAAAGATACGCGACTGGACAGGCGCGGTTTTCGACTATGCGGCCATGCTGGAAATCACAGACCGCAACCCCGCCCATGCCTTAAAGGGCTTTTTGCCCAAACGCGAAACCGCCCACATGGCCGCCCTGCCGCGTGAAGAGCTGACGGAGTTTTGCCGCCGTCTGATTGCCGCCGACATCAAGCCGCAAAACCGTATCGCCATGCTGCTGATTATGCTGGTGTTTGTGAGAAATACCGAACTGCGCGGCGGCAGATGGGAAGAAATCGATTTTAAAGCCCGTTTGTGGACGATACCCGCCGAAAGAATGAAACGCCCGCGCATTCATGTGATACCGCTGGCAGACTGGCCGCTGGAATTGCTGAAAGAGCTGCACGCCATAACGGGCAACACGCCCTATCTGTTCCCCAGCCGCACCAACGCCAAGGGCTACATATCCGACGCAACATTAACGCGCATCATCGAGCGGATGGGCTACAAAGGCCGCGCCACAGTCCACGGATTCCGCAGCCTTGCAAGCAGCACGCTGAATGAGCAGGGCTACAACCCCGACGCAATCGAGCGGCAGCTTGCCCATATCGACGACAACAAAATCAGAGCCGCCTACAACAGAGCCGACTACATGGATAAGCGGCGGGAAATGCTGGCATGGTATGCGGAATTTCTGCGGCGGCACTACGAAGCCGCCATGACGGACACCCGATAAAAGACCGCCCGAAAGGTGTTTTTTTTTGCGGCCATGAGAAAAAACGCTATACGCGCGAGAAAACGCGTTTTTAGTGGTTACAGTGGTTACACTTCTCTCAAAGCCTTTATTCATGCGGGTTTGCGCGTAACCACTTAACTGAATTTATGTGGTTACGTAGTGGTTACGGTGGTTACACTTTTGTTTGCGGCCTGCTTTTCAGACGACTGGAAAAGCCAAACCGCTGAAAATGTGCCTGTATTGCGAAATGCAGGGATTTTCCGCCTGATAGCTACTACCCATTACCCACCATCCGAACAGCCCTAAAAACGCAGCCACACGCCTGCAAGCGGCATTTGCACACCCGAAAACCGAAACGGACACCAGCCAAACAGAAAAACCGCCCCGAAAGGCGGCTTTTTTTATCTGTCGGTCATGATTTGCCTCGCCCTGCCCGATTATGCATTTCATGGCCGATTGTCCATAACGCCGCCCCATCCCGTCCAATGCGCTATAATCCCGTATCAACTTCGATACAGAAAAGGCCGCGCCATGAAGATTTACAGCAGCCGCGAATTTAACCAGCGCACCAATCAGGCACAAAAGGCCGCCCATGCCGCCCCCGTGCTGATAACCAACAGAGGCCGCCCCGATTTGGTTTTGATGAGCCATGCGGAATTTCTGCGGCTGTCCGGCAAGCCAAAAAGCATACTTGAAGCCCTTGCCGCCCTGCCCGATGCCGCAGACATCGAGCTGGAAATCCCGCCGCGCAGCACCGCGCAACGCCGTCCCGTGGAGCTGGATTAATGTATTTGCTGGACACCAACGTAATCAGCGAAATGCGGAAAATCCCGCGCGGCACGGCAAGCGCGGGCTTGGCTGCATGGCTGGCAGAGCAGAGACAAGACGACCTGTACACCTGCGCCGTTGTTTTGATGGAGCTGGAAAGAGGCGTTTTAGGCATGGAGCGCAAAGACAAAGCGCAGGGCGCGCGCTTGCGGGCATAGTTTGACGGAGTAAAGCAGATTTTCAGCGGGCGCATCCTGCCCGCAGATGCCGAAACAGCCGCCTTCTGCGCCGCCCTGCACATCCCCGATAAAGCCCCCGAAAACGACGCATGGATAGCGGCAACCGCCAAGCAGCACCGTTTGGTTTTGGTTACCCGCAACACCGCCGACTTCAAACGCGCGGGCGTGAAACTGTTTGACCCGTTCGAGTAAAGGCCGTCTGAAACCGCCGCCCGCAGAAATGCGGGCTTTTTTACGCCCGATTAAAAGGCCGTCTGAAACACCGTTCGGGCGGTCTTTTCCCTTTTCCAAGCGCCCTCCAAGCAGGCAAAAAAAAGCGGCCTTTGTACTGAAACGCAACTTTGCGGGGAAAGCCGCCCTCCCGCCTACTATCCGCCCCGTGTCCAACGCAATGAAACGGAAAGCAACCTTGCACAAACAAAACACATCCGCCGAAAAGCCCGCCGCCCCCGTCATCCTGCGCGTCAAGCAGGTTGCCGAGCGGTTGAGCATTTCCCCTTCTGCCGTCTGGTACAAGGCCAACCCCAAAAGCCGACACCATGACCCCGCCTTTCCCAAACCGTTCAAGGTATCGGCAAGCGTTACCGGATGGCTGGAAAGCGAAGTAAACGACTATATCGGCCGCTTGGCAGCCGCACGCAACAGGGAGGGGAGCGCATGAAACCCGCAGCCCATCCCTTCAAACCCAACAGCCAAAACGCCCAAATACTCGCCATCCTGCAAAGCGGGCAGAGCCTCACCCACTATCAGGCCGCGCAGATGGGCATTATGGCCTTTACCACGCGCATCCACGAAATCAGGGCGGCGGACTTCCCCGTTGTCTGCACCATGTCCGCCCATGAGAACAAGCACGGCAAAACCGTCAAGCGCGGCGTTTATACGCTGGCCGTCTGAAACTTAAACCTCATGCAAATGCGGAAACAACCCCATGCAAACCGAAAAACGCACCCCGCCCGCCAAAACCTGCCTTGCCGCCTACGCCCTGCCAAGCGGCGCGGGCAGCCTGAATTACACCTTCACACCATCGGGCTATTTCCCATGCAAACGCGCCGCCAAAGCCGCCCTTGCCGACATCATGGCGCAGCACCCCGAGGCCGTGCATCTGATACTGGAAACCCGCCGCAAAACGCCGAGCGTGATTTTTGACCTGCTGGCAGCCGAAGCGCAAAAGCGCGGCATGACACCCGAAAACCCCGAACAAAAAGCCGTCTGAAATGACCCCGAAACAAGAACACTTTGCCCGCGTGTATGTGGAAACGGGCAATGCCAGCGAAGCATACAGACAGGCCTACAACGCCAAAAAAAATGAAGCCCGAAAGCATCGCCGTGGAGGCTTCAAGGCTGCTGCAAGACCCCGATATATCCCTAATGATAGACGGCATCAAAGAGCAGCACAGGCGGCGGCACGCCGTCACCGTTGACGATTTGCTGGCAGAGCTGGAACAGGCACGAAGCGCGGCTATCAGCGCCCCCAATCCGCAAAGCAGCGCGGCAGTGGCGGCCACCATGGGCAAAGCCAAGATTCTAGGCCTGCTGGTAGACAAGGCGGAGATAAAAAGCGAAGTCAAAGACACTACCCCGCCACGACCTGAAAGCCCTTTGTCGGAGCAGGAAGTACGGCAGATTATCGACCTTGCGACAGGGAAAGGCCTTGCGGCAACCATCGGCGAACTGGCGGAAATCGTCAACGACAGCGGCGAAAAACTGAGTATGGCGGCCATGATGGTAGTTTTGAACGAGGAAATCTGACCGTTACGCGCCGCTTGACATTTAACCCTTTGAGACGCAGAATCGCGGCCTCTCTCTCCAAAAATTAACGCCCGAATCGGCAGGGTGAAACGCCGATTTTTCACGCCTATATCTTTCAGGCCGTCTGAAAACTTTTCAGGCGCAGCCGTCAAGCTATGGCGGTGTCTGCCAACCGTAAGGCGCAGGCTGGTGTCGTTAATACCAGAGAGAGCACCGCCCCCCTATTCGGGGATTCTCAAACTCTCAAAAAATTAACGGAGGCCATCAAATGGCAAAACTTCAAACCAACGCAGCCGCGCAATCTATCCAAACATCCCCCGTTTCCAATCAGGAAAAAACCGTCACTATCCCCTACGACCTGTATATCAGCATTTCCGACGCCCTTTTGCGCCTTGGCAACTTCGCCACCCATGCGGGCATCATTGCCGACAACGTTAAAACCTTTGCCAACAGGCAAAACGTTCCGCTGAGTATCTATCACAACGCCGCCATGCTGGCCGACCTTGCCGAAGACGCCGACAGTATTTGCGGGCAGCGGCTGGCAGACGAAATCTGCAACGTTGCCGCCGAACAAGGCTGCTAATCCACATTCCCGCCCCGCAGAGGCTTTCAGACGGCCTTTTGCGGCGCGGGGCATATCTACCCCCTTTCCCATCCCCCAAACCCCGCCAAAAGCGCACACAAAGCCCTTATTGCGCCCGTTGCGCGGGGAGAAAGGCAAAACAATGTTTATCGCCGTCGTATCCATCCCCAACCCCAAAGCCCGCGCGGGCGAAGCCTTCACACACGTTTGGGCAACGCTTGGCGCATACCCCACCCCCGAACAGGCGCAGGCCGCCATTGACTTCTACGCCGCAAAAAAAACCGTAGAAGAAAGCCATGTCAGCCAAACCCTGCCGCGCTTTTTCTTCCAAGGCGGACAGCCGCCCGCCTGCCTGATTCTGCAAGGGGGTAAGCCGTGAAAGACGCAAGCCCCGCCGACGTGGGCATATACCGCGCAAAGGAGACTTTGCAATGAGACCCTTTGACCTGTCCGACCTCAAAGCCGCCGCGCATGGCCGCTGGCCTGAAATCCATGCCGCACTAGGCATCCCCGCCGCCCTGCTGGACACCCGCAAGCATCAACCCTGCCCGCATTGCGGCGGAACAGACCGCTACCGCTACACCAACCACCAAGACAACGGCGGCTACATCTGCAACCAATGCGGCCACGGCAGCGGCTTTGACCTGCTGACGCTGGTGTTTGGTTACACATTCAGCGAAGCCGCCCGCGAAGTGGCCGCCCTGCTTGGCATGGCAGGGCATAGGCCGTCTGAAAGCAGCCGCCCCGCCCCGCGCATCGCCCCCGCCGCCGAACCGAAAGCCGAACGGGACAAACTGCCCGAACTGGCCGCCCTGTTCGACGCCGCCGCCCCCTTGGCCGATAGCCCCGCCGCCCTGTATCTCAAAGGGCGCGGCCTTTCAGACGGCCTTTTCAACACCTGCGCCGATTTGCGTTGCCATCCCGCCCTGCCCTATTGGGTAACGCGCTGCGCCGATAACCATACCGCCGCCCCTGTCTGCATCGGGCAGTATCCCGCCCTGCTGGCCGCTGTCCGCACCCCTGACGGCGCACTGCAAGGGCTGCACAAAATCTATCTTCAAGCCGACGGGCGCGGCGACTTCCGCAAGTTTGCGGGCATCCATCCCGATACCGGCGAAGCCCTGCCCGCCAAGAAAATAGCCACCCGATACGCGGGCGCATTCACAGGCGCAGCCGTGCATTTGGGCAGCCCCGATACGCAAGGCCGCATCATCGCCGCCGAAGGCATAGAAACCGCCCTTGCCGCATGGCAGCTTTTCGGCATCCCTGCCCTTGCCGCCCTGTCCGCCCACGGCCTGCAATCCCTGCAATGGCCGTCTGAAACGCAAACCCTGCTGATTGCCGCCGACAACGACCACAGCCAAATAGGCCGCAAGGCCGCCGAAGCCCTGACCCGCCGCGCCGCCCGCGCAGGCATAGGCGGCGGCGTATGGCAGAGCGAAACGGCAGGATTTGACGCACTGGACGAACTGAACGCCAAACAGGCCGCAAAACCGCCCTTACAGCGCGTTTGACCTTTCGACAAGCTTACCCCTTACCCATGCGCCCAAACGGCTGAAAAACGCAGCCACGCCCCCCGCAACGGCGCAAAACAGGAGAACAGACACCATGACCGCCAAAACCACCCCGCCCGCAAAAACCTGCCTTGCCGCCTACGCCCTGCCAAGCGGCGCGGGCAGCCTGAATTACACCTTCACACCATCGGGCTATTTCCCATGCAAACGCGCCGCCAAAGCCGCCCTTGCCGACATCATGGCGCAGCACCCCGAGGCCGTGCATCTGATACTGGAAACCCGCCGCAAAACGCCGAGCGTGATTTTTGACCTGCTGGCAGCCGAAGCGCAAAAGCGCGGCATGACACCCGAAAACGCCAACCATGCGGAGGAGGAACAACCATGACCGCAAAACACCAACCCCACCCCGCCGCCGACTTTGAACCCGTGGCCGCCCGCCCCTACTTCGAGTGCAAAAGCAGCGGCGTTTACTACATCCACACCGAAACCGACAAAGATGGCCGCATTATCGAAAAGCCGCCCCTGCGCCTTTCAGACGGCCTCGAACTGATAGGGCGCGGCATCGACGCCAACGGCGGCCACTACCGCGTAATCCGCTGGCGTGACGCCCTGACCCGCCAAAGCAAAACCGCCGCGCTGGCAATGGCCGACATCGGCACGCCGCCATGTTGGCAGCGTCTGCAAGGCTACGGCCTGACCGTCATGAGCGGGCGGCGCAAGCGCGAACTGCTGGCCGACTACCTGCAAACAGACGGCCAAACCACCCCCTACACCGTAACCGATAAAGCAGGCTGGCAGGGCGGCGCGTACATCCTGCCCAACGGGGAGACCATCGCCGCCGATTCAGACGGCCAAAGCCGCATAATTTACAACGGCGACACCTCCCAAGCCGCCGCCTTTGCCCAATCGGGCAGCCTGCAAGACTGGCAGAACAATATCGCCCGCTACGCCGCAGGCAATTCCCGCCTGCTGCTGGCAATCGGCACGGCACTGGCCGCCCCGCTGCTGCACCTTGTCGGCGAACAAAACGGCGGCTTCCACATCTACGGCGATTCCTCCGACGGCAAGACCACAGCCGCCCTTGTCGGATTGAGCATCTACGGCAACCCCGCCGCCCTGAAACTGGCATGGCGCGGCACGGATTTGGGCTTTTCCAATGCCGCCCTTGCCCGCAACGACGGCCTGCTTGTTCTCGACGAAATCGGCGAAGCCCACCCGCGAACCGTCAGCAAAACCGCCTATTCCGTTATCAACGGCAAATCAAAAACACAAGGCGCGAAAGACGGCGGCAACAGGGAAGGGCAGGAATGGCGCGTACTGCTGTTTTCAACGGGAGAATACGCCCTAAAAAACTACATGGAGCGGGCGGGCGAAACATGGGAGGCAGGGCAAAACGTGCGCCTGCCGAGCATCCCCGCCGCCACACTGCACGGCATTTACGAGAACCTGCACGGCTTTCCCAACGGCGCGGCCTTGTCCGACCACCTCAAAGCCGCCGCCCAGCAATACCACGGCACGGCAATCCGCGCATGGGCGGCCAAACTGCAAACCCTGTCCGCCGACACCATCCGCGCCGCCTTTGCCGCCTTTCTTGCCACCCTGCCCGAACTGAACGGCCAAGCCTACCGCATCGCCCGCCGCTTCGCCCTGGCCGCCGCCGCGTTGGAGCTGGCCGCCGACATTACAGGCCTGCCCGCAGGTATCGGCACGGCGGGAATCAAACAGTGTTTTGACGACTGGCTGGCCGTCAACGGCACGGGCAAATACGAAGACCGCCGCATTATCGGCAGCGCAGCCGCCTTCATGCAGCAACACGCCCACGGCCTGCGCTTTGCCGACTGGAACGACCGCCACACCAACAAAGACCACGCGGGATACAGACGCGAAAACGGCCAAGACGAGAAAGCCGAGTTTTGGATTATTCCCGCCGTCTTTGAAGGCGAAATCATCCAAGGCACGGACACCGAAAAAGCCTGCGGCGTGCTGCACGGCATCGGCTGGCTTGCCAAACCCGAAGGCGGCAGAAGATGGAAGTTCCAAAAACGCGGCAAAGGCCGCTTCTATGTCCTACTAGGCGCAGAGCCGCCCGAAGCAGACGACGGGCAAGAGTAAAGGCCGTCTGAAAGTCCGCTTTAAAGCACTCCGAAAAACCCAAACACCAGCCCCGCCGCTGGTGTTTTTTATTGCCGACCGCATACACGGCAATGCATCGGATTAGACGGCAACAGATAACGCCGATATAATGCCAAGCATTACAGAAAGAACAGCATGCGGATATTCAAAAACAGATACATAACCCGATTTGCCGCCAAACAAGGAATTACAGACGCAGACTTGCGCGAAGCCGCCGAAAGGGCAGATAACAGCCTGATAGACGCCGATTTAGGCGGCGGCGTTATCAAGCAGCGCATAGCCCGAAAAGGACAGGGCAGAAGCAGCGGCTACCGGAGTCTAATTATTTTCAGAAAGGGCGACAAAGCCTTCTTCATGCTGGTATTTGCCAAAAACGACCGCGCAAACATCAGCCGCGAAGAACTGACCGAATTAAAGGCCGCCGCCGAAATCATGCTTGCAATGACCGATACGCAAATAGCGGCAGCTATTGAAAACAGCACACTGACGGAGATATAACCATGAAATACAAAAGCGAAGTTTTCGCCGCCATACATGACACCGCGCAAGGCCTGCACCAAGCGGGCGTAATCAGCGATACGGAAATGAAGCGTTTTGACAAATCATGCCTAACCAAAGCCGAGCCGCTGACAGGCGAACAAATCCGCGCCATCCGCGAACATGAAGACCTGACACAGGCCGCCTTTGCCATCCATTTGAACGTAGGGAAAAACCAAGTTTCCGATTGGGAGCGGGGCATAAAAAAACCCAGCGGCGCGGCCTTGAAGCTGCTGACACTGGTAAAAAACAAAGGCATTGAAGCCATCATGTAGGCAGCCCAAAAATGGAACTAACCGATTTTGACGTGGCGGAATACTTGGATGATGCAGAAACCATAGCCGCCTACCTGACCGAAATACTGACAAACGGCGATACGGCGGAATTTATGGCCGCATTGGGAGACGTAGCGCGGGCAAGGGGAATCAGCAAGCTGGCCGCTCAAACAGGGCTAAGCAGGGGAAGCCTGTACAAATCCCTAGCCCCAAACGCAAAACCCCGATTTGATACCGTCGTTAAAATACTCGACGCCTTAGGTGTGCAAATCAAAATCGGAACGAAAAGCGCATAAAGCACAGGCCGCCGAACAAGGCGGCTTTTTCCCCACCATTCAAGAAAACCGCCCCGACAAATTCAAGATAACGCAAAAGAGAGGCAGCCGATTTTTTGCCGTCATTCAAGAAAACTAACCGGCCAAATTCAAGATAACACCCAAAGAGGAGCAGCCAAAAAAACACCATCCGCCAAACAAGGCGGCTTTTTTACACCTACAAAAACCTACTTTATTCAGACAACCAACCCCGCCAAACCCGCCGATACCACCCCAAAAACAGCCAAATCCGCGCCTTCCCCCTTTCAGACGGCCTTACCCCTTGCCCGCACCCCAAACCGCCCAAACGGGCGGAATTTGCCGCCCTACACAGCTATAAGGCGGGGCGCCTGTGCGTCAGGAAACCGCCGCCCGCGCAAAGCTGACCGATTCAGACGGCCAAACCCGCCCGCTCAATCATCAACAAACAGGAAACAATCAGGCGAAAAACGCGCCGATTGTTGAATTTCAAAAAACGCTATACGCGCGAGAAAACGCGTTTTTAGTGGTTATGTGGTTACACCCCTCCGCAAAGCCTTTATCCATGCGGGTTTTAACGGTAACTACCAACTTCTTTTTAGTGGTTACATAGTGGCTACAGTGGTTACACCTTTTAAAACAACGTATTACAACGGCCAAAAACAGGCGTAACCAGTAAAGATTTGTAAGTGGTTACACATTTTTCTGATTAAAAACATTGCTTTGCATTAAGTGTAACCACGTAACCACTGTAACCACTGCTTTTTGCATCTCTATACGCTTTTTTTTCACGGCCTGCCCGCCCGCGCCTCCCGCCCCGCCCCCTTTCCTGTTACCATCCGCCCACCGACAACACCGCAAACTGAACCAAAACGGAGCGGCAGGAAAAACAGCAAATACCCCCAAAAACCGCCTGACCTTTGCAAAATGGGGGTATTTTTGGGGGTATTTTGGTTTTATTATGTTATAGGTTTTATAAAAATCAATGTCTTAAATGACTAATTCAAGTCTCTCCGTCGCCCAACTTTTCAGGCTGTTTTTTTACGTCTAACGCCGTCTAATGCAGTAAACCAAACGCCCGATATCAGCATTCAGGCAGATTACCCGTTTGCCGCGCCGCGCCGGTTTTGGAAACCCGGCAGCTGCCAATGGAAGCGGTAGGCCGTCAGCCGCAGCAGGCAGCCGCCGATAAAAAGCGCGTTGAGCGTCAATATGTTAATCCAGCCGGCTTTGTCCAGCAGGTACATCAAAATACCGATAAGGATCGCCACGCTGCCGTACAAATCCGAGCGCAGAACCATCGGCACTTTGTTCACCAGAATATCGCGGGCGATGCCGCCGCCGACGGCGGTGACAAAGGCCAGCACCACTACGCCGAACAGGTTCAAATGCAGCGCCACGCCGACCTGCGCACCGGTAATGCTGAACGCGGCCAGGCCGATGGCGTCGGCAACAATAAACGCAGCCGTCAGCGCGGAACGGCGGCGGCGCTCGAGCCGAAACAGCCAGGCGGCCGCCAGCGTGGCGAACACCACAATCAGCGCGTCGGTGCGCAAAAACACCTGCGGAATATGGCCGACCAGCGCATCGCGCATCATGCCGCCGCCCACGGCGGTCAATAGCGCGGTAATCACAACGCCGAGTATGTCGAGCCGCTTGCCGTAGCCGACGAGATAGCCCGAAATGGCGAAGGCGGCAGTGCCGGTGATATTGATAAGGTCGGTGGGGGTCATGGTTTTTGTGTGTGCGGGACGGGTTAGGGATGGACGGGAGGCCGTCTGAAAGGCACTCGGCATCTTTCAGCCGGCCTTTGTTTTCAGACGGCCTTTTCGTCGGCCTGATTGCTTTGAGGCCGTCTGAAAAACGCCTGTATTTCGGCCTCAATTTGATCGAGCATTTGATAGCGTTTGCGGTACATCGAGCGTTTTTTGCTTTCGATCTCATCCATTCCTTTGCGCTGCGGTGCGGCGGGCAGGTGCCAGTAGCCGTCGTCGCCCAACACAGCGGCGGATTCCTGCCAGAAGTGGTCGTAGTTCATTTTGACGCGTTTTTTCAGTTTCCAGCGCAGCTTGACTTGGTGGTCGTGGGCGATGCCCAAAGCAGGCAGGCCGAGAGCGGCGGCGAGGTATTGCAGGACGGAAGTTATGAGTCCCTGCGGGCGCAGGCCGTGCAGCTGCTTGGTCAGGCGGCGCACGGTGTCTTTGCCTTCTTCACCCGCGGGACCCTGCACCGACGCGGCCACAAGCCCTTCGGGCAGCAGGGCAAAGGTGGCGTTATAGAGGCGGCTGCCTGCGCCGTCGGTGAGCGTTACCGCCCAAAATCCCTCGTCGGCGCAGATGCCGTTGCGGTTGAGTACCAGCAAAAGGCCGTCTGAAATGCGGGCAAGCGGAACGGCGGTGGCGATATAGTCGAGCTTGTCCAGCATGGGTTTGGGAAACAGGCGGCAGGCGGCGGCGATGTCGTGCCGCATGGCCGCCAGCCGATCATCGGCACGAAAACGCTTGTCGATAAAGGCGTGCACCAGCGGGTAAGCGTCTTGCGGGCGCTTGGCAAACAATGCCTGATAGTCGGGACGGCTGTTGACAAAGGCTTCCAGCGCGCGGATTTGGCGGCGGTGCAGCAGCACGCGCAGGGCAAATTTCAAATGCTGGTCGCGAAACTTGGGCGCGAAGTTGTACACGGCGCGGTAGTCGGGGAAGGTGAAAACTTTGGACATGGTGTTTGGGGATGTGTGTCGGGTTTGGAGAGGCCGTCTGAAAAGGGGTTCAGACGGCCTTTGCAAACAGTCTGAAAATTTACTTCTGTTTTTGCAGCCCGTTCCACTGTTCTTGGCTGCGTTGCAGCAGGCGGGCGATGGGGTTGCTGCCGGAATAGCTGACCAGCAGCTCGTTTTGGGCGCGGGTCATGCCGACGTACAACAGGCGCACGGGATCGTCCTCATCAATGGCAGCGGCTTGGTCGGCACCCATCAGCAGCACGCGTGGAAACTCCATGCCTTTGCTGCTTTTGATGGTTACCACGGCGATTTTGTCTGCCTTGGGATCGAAGCGGCCGCGCTTGTCGGCTTTGTGCCACGGGTGGTATGGAAGTTTTTTCTGTTTTAGCAACTTGCAGACATCTTCGCACTGCTTGGTGAGGTTGCAGATAACGGCAATGTCGCGCAACAGGGTGGTTTTCGTCCATTTGTCGAGACAGCGGTCGAGAAAATCAAGCTCATCCTGCCAGCTTTTGAAGCCGCGTACCACGGGCTGTGCGCCGTCGGCACCGGAGGCGCAGGGTTCGACCAGCGGGGCGGTGTCGTCGTCGCCTTCGTGGGGAATCAGGCTGTTTTGGGCGACGATATGGGCGAAACCGATGATTTGACGCGTGTTGCGGTAGTTGTGTTTGAGGATGGTGGTACGGCCGACGGCTTTGATGCCGACGCTGGACATGGTAAATTTCAGCCCTTTGTTTTTGCTGTGGTAGATGGACTGGGCATCGTCGTAGAGCAGCAGCAGGTGGTTTTCGCGCCCGTCAAGCATGCCCACAATCAGGCGCAGCCAGTCAGGTTCGACAAAATCGTGGCCTTCGTCGATCAATACCGCGCCGTAGCAGGCGGTGGGGATTTCGCCGTTTTGCGCGGCGCGGACGGCGGCAGATACGGCGGCTTCGTGATAGGGCTGCTTTTTTTCACTGTCGGTAAAGGCGATATTGTGCTGTTTGACCAGTTGGGCACACCAGCCGTGAAAGTGGTGGATATGGATTTTTTCGCGCAGCTGCGGCTGGCGCACGCGATCGTCGATGATGTTGTTCAGATGGGCGGCAAGCAGTTTGTTGAAACAGAGCACAAGCACGGGCTTTTCCACCTGCTCGACCAGATACTGGCAGCGCAGGCCGAGTATCAGGGTTTTGCCGCTGCCGGCCACGCCGTGAATCACGCGGTGACCGCCGCCCATGCTGCGGGCAAGGGTTTCTTGGGCGAAGTCCATTACGCGGATAATGTCGGGAACAACGGCCATCGGTTTGACGGCATCGGGCATGGCTGCATTATTTCGGTTTTCAGGCTGCTCCGGGGGAGGCTCTGCCGCACCGAACAAATCCTGTTGTTGCAGGGAGCGGATGCGGATTTCGGGAAACAGGCAGTAGCGGATGCGGTCGATCTGCGCGGCATCGAGCGAGCAGCAAAAGCCGTTGATAAACATTTTGGCCAGGCGGCTGTACACGCGGTTGGAGGCTTCTTCGCCCAAATCTTCCTGATACAGGATTTGCCGGATGGGGAAAATATTGTCGAAGTCTCCGCCGCTACCGCCCATTTCCTCCCTAATGTTGCGGATGGTGCGGTGGAAGACATTGGAAAACACAACGCCACAGGCAAAGGGGACGGCCAATCTGCCGCTGTATGCGCCTTCGGTTTGCAGCAGGCGGCGGTCTTGTCCGAGCAGGGCGGCGGCGTATTGGGCATAGCGGCGTGCCTGCGACAGAGGGTGATCGGTGCTGACGGTTTCCCCTTTGATTTTGAGGCCGATTTTCTGCGGATTGCAGTAATCCAGCGTTTCAATCTTCCAGTCTTTCACTTCAAGGCACAGCAAACCGACCTGCGGCATCAGGATTAAAAAATCGGCTTGCAGACGCTCCGGGCCGATGGGGATGTTGCACCAGACGGTGCAGTCGTCGGGCAGATGCCGTTGCAGGAATTTGGCCACGCGCCGCTCGCCTGCGGTATCCATCCGCTGCTGGGCTTCGGTGAAGTTCGGAATAAATTGCGCCATGTTTTCGTTTTCCCTTTGTGTTTTCAGACGGCCTTGACGGAACGAGGCAGCCTGAAAAAATATTTTCAGGCTGCCTTTTCTGACGGCCTTTTTTTGTTTTCAGGCTGTTTTACAGCGTCGGCGCTTTGCTGTGCCAGTCGCTGGCGAGCTGGATTTGGTGGGCGGCGTTGAGCAAACGGGCTTCCGAGAAGTGGTTGCCGATGAGCTGTACGCCGATGGGCAGGCCGTTGCGGCAGAAGCCGGCGGGCAGGCTGAGGG
>CAMURX010000022.1 GCA_947097615.1 uncultured Neisseria sp.
GAAGGCGTGCTGATGTATTTTGAAGAAGCGCAGGTGCAGGCGTTTTTCCAAATGGTGCAGCGCAAACTGCCCGGCACGCAGATTGTGCTGGATACGCTGTTTAAAAAAATGGTCGGCCGCGCCCAGCAGCACGACGCGCTGCGGCAAATGGGCGAAACGCCGCCCGAATTCCGCTGGGGCGTGAGCAATGCGGGCGATGTGTTGAAGCTGGCAAAGGGTAGCCGCCTGGTTGAAGAGATCGGACTCAGCAGCCTCTGCGCGCCGCGCTATCCCTTTATCCTGCGCCTGCTGCTTAAAACCCGCTGGGGGCGCGAAAATCTGGATGTGCGGCTGATGCGGATACAGCTTTGAGGCCGCGCAGACATGGCAAAAGGCCGTCTGAAAGCACCGCTTCAACGAAGTTAAAACCGTTTTTCAGACGGCCTTTTGCCGCCAAACCGCCGCTTCGGTAGAATGCGCGCCCTTATCCCGCAACACAATCAGGAGCAGCAAAATGGACGATACCGATTTCGACAGCGCAATGGACAACCTCGACGACGCATTGGCCGGTTTTGACGACGTGGCCGTGGAAGGCGGATTCGACAGCGACAGCGACGACGATTCCTGCCCCGGCGGCGCGTGCAAAATCTGAGTTCCGCGTCTGACGCGCCAAAAGGCCGTCTGAAAAACCGATTCGGGTTTTCAGACGGCCTTTTTCGTTTGCGGCCTGCGTTTTTTCAGACGGCCTCACGCACCGGCTGCACCAGCACCCACGGCGCGACCACCACCGCCCACATTTCCTGCTTGTCGGCATAAAAACGCCGCGCCTGTTCTTCCGTCACCAGGCCGAATTTCCCCGCCTCCATCAGGCGGGCGACGGCTTCGCGGTCGTCGTCGGCCACCAGCCGCGCGGCGGCAATCAAATCGACATCGGGCGACACATATACCGCCGCGCCGCGCGCGAAATGGCTTTGCAGGTCTGCCCAAGCGATGCGGGCTGTTTCGAGGTTGAGTTTGTCGTTTAAAAGCGGTTCGGTCATCGGCTGCATCCCATGTCAAAAAGCGGCGATTATAGCCAAAGCCCCAGACGGCCGCTGCCTCGGCTCGGTTTTGCTTTTTCAGAAACGTTATTTCCGCGTAGGCGGGAACGGCCTCCGCCGCAAAAAGTGCGCGCGGTCGGATTTACAAAAAAAGTGTTACACCGTATCATCACGCCTTTTTCGACGCCGCCATATTTCGTGAAGGCCGTCTGAAAACACATTCCGACAAACCTCCGCAGGCGGCAGGCCGTCTGCACCGCCCGCCGCGCGCGGGAACATACGACAATGAATCTATTACTCAGCGGATTACTCCAACGGCTGCTTCTGGCGGCGGCGGCTTTGGCCGTGGTGTGGGGTGTTTATTTTTGGGCGGCATCGTCATGATCGAAGTGGAAAACCTCACCGTCAGCTACCAGCGCAAACCGGCCGTGCACCATGTGGACATGCGTTTCGACAACGCTTCGATGTGGGCGGTGTTCGGCCCCAACGGCGCGGGCAAATCGACGCTGCTCAAAGCCGTGATGGGGCTGCTCGAATGCACCACCGGCAAGGTGTCGTGGCAGGGTTTGCAGCGCAGCGACATCGCCTATCTGCCGCAGCAGGCCGACATCGACCGCAACCAGCCGATGACGGTGTTCGAGCTGGCGGCGATGGGGCTGTGGTACGAAATCGGCTTTTTCGGCCGCGTGAACGCCGCGCAGAAGGAGCGCGTGATGCAGGCTCTGGCGCGGGTGGAAATGGCCGAATTTGCCCACCGCCAGATCGCCCACCTGTCCAACGGCCAGTTCCAGCGCGTGCTGTTTGCGCGGATGCTGGCGCAGAACGCCAAATTCCTACTGCTCGACGAACCCTTCAACGCGGTGGACGCGAAAACGACCTACGCCCTGCTCGACGTGCTGCGCCAGTGCAATGCCGATCATCAGGCGGTGATTGCCGTGTTGCACGACTACGAACAAGTGCGCGCCTATTTTCCCAACACGCTGCTGATTGCGCGGGAAAAAATCATGGCGGGCAAAACCGAGGACGTGCTGACCGAGGGCTATCTGCAACAGGCCAACGAGGCCATGCAGCGTTACGACTACGCGCAGTGGTGCGCCGCCTGAGTGCGAAGGCCGTCTGAAAGCACGGCTTCAACGAAGTTTATAGTGAAACAAACACGGAAAGGTACAAGGCAGCAAGCCGAAGACAGTACAGATAGTACGGCGAGGCGCAGCAACGCCGTAGATTTTTGTGTTGGCTCACTATAAAACGTTTCCGGCTTTCAGACGGCCTCTATCCCGAACACGATAACAACAAACACATATGACACTCCCCCTTTACGAATGGCTGATCGAGCCGTTCGCCGAATTCGACTTTATGCGCCACGCACTCGCCTCGGTGGTGTTCCTCGCCCTGAGCGCCGCGCCCGTCGGCGTGTTTCTCGTTATGCGGCGCATGAGCCTGGTGGGCGACGCGCTCGGCCACGCCGTATTGCCCGGTGCGGCGGTGGGCTACATGCTCGGCGGCCTCAGCCTGCCCGCCATGAGCGCGGGCGGTTTTGCCGCCGGCATGGTTATGGCCCTGCTGGCCGGGCTGGTGAGCCGCTTCACCGACCTCAAAGAAGACGCCAACTTCGCCGCCTTCTACCTCACCAGCCTTGCCGTCGGCGTTTTGCTGGTGAGCATGGGCGGCAGCAATATCGACCTGCTGCACCTTCTGTTCGGCTCGATACTCGCCGTCGATCTGAGCGCCCTCACCCTCGTCGCCCTCGTCGCCAGCGCCACCATCCTCACCCTCGCCGTCATCTACCGCCCGCTGCTGCTCGAAAGCATAGACCCGCTGTTTTTAAAGGCGGTAAACGGCAAAGGCGCGCTGTGGCACCTGATTTTCCTCGTGCTGGTGGTGATGAACCTCGTTGCCGGTTTCCAAGCGCTCGGCACACTGATGGCCGTCGGCCTGATGATGATTCCGGCGATTACCGCCCGCCTGTGGGCGCGCAACATGGGCATGCTGATGCTGCTGTCCGTTGTCTTCGCCCTGCTGTGCGGCCTGGCCGGACTGCTGTTTTCCTACCACGTTGAAATCCCCTCCGGCCCGGCCATCATCCTCTTCTGCGGCGGCTGGTACGCCCTCTCCGTGCTCATCGGCAGCGAAGGCGGCGTACTCACCAAGCAGCTGCGCCGCAGCCGCCACAAAACCTTCTAAACCCCCGTCGAAAAGGAACAAACATGAAACACTGGAAACCCGCCCTCCTCGCCCTCCTGATTGCCGGCGCGGCCAACGCCGAACCGCTCAATGTTGTCAGCAGCTTCAGCATTTTGGGCGACGTCGCCAAACAAATCGGCGGCGACAAAATCGCCGTCACCAACCTCGTCGGCGCGGATCAGGACTCGCACGTCTACCGCCTCACCAGCGGCGATTTGAAAAAAATCCGCGCCGCCAAACTCGTGCTGCTCAACGGCCTCGGCTTCGAGTCCGGCGAAATGACCCGCGCCGTGCAGCAGAGCAAAGTGCGCTACGCCGAAGCCGCCGCCGGCATCAAAGCCATCGAAGCCGATCACGACCACGATCACGACCACCACGGCCATGATCACGACCACGGCCATGATCACGACCACGGCCACGAACACCACCACCACGGCGCCTACGACCCGCACGTTTGGAGCGACCCCTCGCTGATGCAGAAATACGCCACCAACGTCGCCGACGCCCTCATCCAAGCCGACCCGCAAAACAAAGCCCATTACAGCCAACGCCTGCAAAACTACGGCAAAGAGCTGCAACAGCTCGACGCCTACGCCAAAGCCAAATTCGACGCCGTCCCCGCCGCACGCCGCAAAGTCCTCACCGGCCACGAAGCCTTCGGCTACATGGGACGCCGCTACAACATCAAATTCTACGCACCGCAGGGCATCAACACCGAAGCCGAACCCTCCGCCAAACACGTCGCCGCCCTCATCCGCCAGGTCAAACAGGAAGGCATCAAAGCCGTGTTTGCCGAAAACATCAAAGACTCCCGCATGCTCGAACGCATCGCCAAAGAGTCCGGCAGCACAGTCGGCGGCAAACTCTATTCCGACGCCCTGAGCAAAACCCCGCCCGCCGACACCTACACCGGCATGATCCGCCACAACGTCGACGCCCTCGCCAAAGCCATGAAATAAAGCGGCACAAGACAGAAGGCCGTCTGAAACCGATTTTCAGACGGCCTTCTATACCTGTTGCACAACACAGCCGATGAGAAGGTTTGACATTTACCCAAACTTGCGTTTTAATCACGAAACTTGATGTATACGCCGATTTGACACAGCTTGCGGGCGTTAAAACAGCTAAAGCGTTACAGAGTTTTTCGATTTAAGCTGTTATTTTTTTAAGCCCGCTGTGTTCCACATCGGGCTTTGTTTTATCCGGAAACGACACAATGATTACTCTCGACAGGGTCTCCAAACGCTACCAAACGCGCGACAAACAATGGTTTACCGCCGTCGAACCCACCAGCCTCGACATCGGACAGGGCGAAATCTTCGGCCTGATGGGCTATTCGGGAGCAGGCAAATCCACCCTGCTGCGCCTCATCAACCTATTGGAGCGCCCCGATTCCGGCCGCGTCCTCGTCGGCGGCGAAGACCTCACCGCCATGACACCCGCCCAACTGCGCCGTACGCGGCAAAACATCGGCATGGTGTTCCAGCAGTTCAACCTCCTGTCCAACCGCACCGTGTCCGGCAACGTCGCCTTCCCCCTCGAAATCGCAGGATGGCCGTCTGAAAAAACCGCCGTGCGCGTCAAAGAATGCCTGGAAATCGTCGGCCTGTCCGACCGCGCGCACCACTATCCCGCCCAGCTCTCCGGCGGGCAGAAACAACGCGTCGGCATCGCCCGCGCCCTCGCCCCCAACCCCAAAGTGATTCTGGCCGACGAGCCCACCTCCGCACTCGATCCCGCCACCACCCGCAGCGTGCTCGAATGCCTCGAAGACATCAACCGCCGCTTCCACGTCACCATCGTCATCGTCACCCACGAAATGAACGTCATCCGCCGCCTGTGCCGCCGCACCGCCCTGCTGCACCAAGGCCGCCTCCTCGAAGTGGCCGACGTGCGCGACCGCCAAATCCTCGCCCGCACCGACATCGGCCGCGAACTGATTACGGAAGAACTATGAACCGCAACGCCCTCGAAAATCTGCAATCCCTGCTGCCCGAATTCCAAAAAGCCATCCAGCAGACCCTCGTCATGGTCGGCGTTTCCGCCACCATCGCCGTCATCGCCGGCGGCGCGCTCGGCATCTGGCTCTTCACCAGCGCGCGCGGCCAGATATTCGCCAACCCGCCGCTCAACCGTATCGTCAGCTGGCTGGTCAGCTTCATGCGCGCCTTCCCCTTCGTCATCCTGATGATTGTGCTCATGCCGCTCACCCGCGCCGTCGTCGGCACCTCCTTCGGCCCCCTGGCCGCCTGCGTCTCCCTCTCCATCGCCGCCAGCTTCTATTTCGCCCGACTTGTCGAACAAAACCTCAACGAAGTGTCCAAAGGCGTGATCGAAGCCGCACAGGCCATGGGCGCCAAACCGTCAACCATCATCTTCAAAGTGCTGATAAACGAAGCCCGCGCCGGCCTCATCCTCAGCATCACCATCCTCATGATCGCCATTCTCGGCGAGAGCGCCGCCGCCGGCCTCATCGGCGGCGGCGGCATCGGCGACCTCGGCATCCGCTACGGCCACCAGCGCTACATGCCCGAAGTCATGGCCGCCGTCGTCGCCCTGCTCAGCGCCATCGTCATCGTCGTCCAAAGCCTCGGCAACTACCTGTCGGTCAAAGCGGACAAACGCTAGCCCGCGCACCCGGGAAGGCCGTCTGAAACCCGTTTGCGCCCGCACGCAAACCGTTTAAAATCCGCAACCGGCCGCGAACGCACCCAATCCGCTTTCAGACGGCCGCACCATTCCGGCGTCCTGCAAAAGGCCGTCTGAAAAAAACGCCGCAACACCGCGGCACCCACACCCACCCATAGGAGATTATTTATGAACGCATTCGTCAAACTCACTCTCGCCGCAGCCCTCGGCTTCGGCCTTGCAGCCTGCGGCAGCCAGTCCGCCGATAACGCCGCCTCCGGCACGGCCGGCAGCGCCCCCGCCGCAGAAACCGCCGCCAAAAGCGAACTCCGCTTCGGCACGACTCCGGGCGATTTCGGCGACATGGTCAAAGAACAAATCAAACCCATGCTGGAAAAACAAGGCTACACCGTCAGCCTCACCGAATTTCCCGACTACGTCACCCCCAACAAAGCCCTGGCCGAAAACGAGATCGACATCAACATCTTCCAGCACAAACCCTATCTCGACTCCTTCAAAGCCGAACACAACCTCGACCTTACCGAAGTCTTCCAAGTGCCTACCGCCCCCTTGGGCATCTACCCGGGCAAACTGGCCAAACTCGAAGAAGTGAAAGACGGCAGCACCGTCGCCATCCCCAACGACCCCTCCAACCTCGCCCGTGCGCTGGTGATGATGGACGAATTGGGCTGGATCAAACTCAAAGACGGCATCGACCCGCTCAAAGCCTCGCGTGCCGACATCGCCGAAAACAGCAAAAACATCGAGTTTGTCGAAATGGAAGCCGCCAACCTGCCGCGCAGCCGCCAAGACGTCGACTTCGCCATCGTCAACGGCAACTACGCCATGAGCAGCGGCATGAAACTCACCGAAGCCCTGTTCCAAGAACCCAGCTTCGCCTACGTCAACTGGTCTGCCGTGCGCACTGCCGACAAAGACGCCAAATGGGTGAAAGACATCGAATCCGCCTACAACTCCGACGAATTCAAAACCTACGCACACCAGCGCTTCGCCGGCTACAAATACCCCGCCTCCTGGGGTGAAAACGCCGCCGCAGGCGCCAAAGCAGAAGCCGCTTCCGCCGCCTCTGCCGCCAAATAAGCCGGCATGACAAAAAGGCCGTCTGAAAACTCCCGACAGAGTTTTTCAGACGGCCTTTTTCCAAACCTTCTACCGCACCCGCAAAAGCAGGCCATCCACGCGACCTAAATGCCGGACAAAAAAATAACCGCTCGAAGCGGTTTGTGGTGCCCGGGGTCGGACTCGAACCGACACACCTTTCGGCGGGAGATTTTGAGTCTCCTGTGTCTACCAATTTCACCACCCGGGCAGGTAATAAAGGCGCAATTATAGCGGAAAAAAACCGCTTGTAAAGCAGTACGGATGGATTTTACGGGAAATACAGCCCAATGCATTGAACAAAAAAACGATTTTCCCCAAACCAAAAACTTTGCCTAAATCAACTTTCCTTTACTTTCTTCCGCAGTTTCATTCCACTGCCGCCCGAAACACGGTAAGATTGCAGCGATTTTGTCCACTTGCGAAAGGTCTGACCATGAAACACCGTTACCTTGCCCTGCTGAGCACCCTCCTGCTTGCCGCCTGCTCGCAGGAAACCGCGCAAAACAACGCACCCGCCGCTTCGCAGGCACAGGAAGTCCCCGCCGCTTCCGCACCGAAATCTCAAGCACAGGGCGGTTTTTTCGGCACCAACGTACAAAAAGACGACATCGGCGGCGATTTCACGCTGACCGACGGCGACGGCAAACCCTTTACCCTCAGCAGCCTGAAAGGCAAAGTCGTGCTGCTCACCTTCGGCTACACCAACTGTCCCGACGTCTGCCCCACCAGCCTGCTGACCTACAGCGAAGTGCTCGGCCAGCTCGGTGAACAGGCCAAAGACGTGGCCGTGGTATTCGTCAGCGTCGACCCCGACCGCGACACGCCCGAAGTAGTGGGCAAATTCGCCAAAACCTTCAACCCCGACTTCATCGGCCTCACCGCCACCGGCGATCAAAGCATCCCCGTCGTCAAACAGCAATACCGCGTAGTATCGGCCAAATCGCAGGAACAGTCGGCCGACATCTACCTGATCGACCACACCGCCGGCACCTACGTTTTGGATAAAAACGGCGAAACCGTGCTGATGGAAAACTACGGCAGAACATCGGGCGAAATCGCCGCCGACGTCAAACGCCTGCTCCAATCCTAAATACTTTCCAGGCCGTCTGAAACCGCCGCCGCGCGTTTTCAGACGGCCTCAACCGTGGAAAACCCCATGCCGGACAACAGTCTCACCATCGCGCTATCCAAAGGCCGCATCTTCGAAGAAACCCTGCCGCTGCTGGCGGCCGCAGGCATCTCCCCCGTCGAAGATCCCGAAAAATCGCGCAAACTGGTTATCGCTACCAACGATCCCGACATCCGCCTGGTTATCGTCCGTGCCTCCGACGTGCCGACCTATGTACGCTACGGCGCGGCCGATTTCGGCATCGCGGGGCGCGACGTCCTCATCGAACACGGTGGCGAAGGACTTTACCAGCCGCTGGACTTGCAGATTGCCAAATGCCGCATGATGGTGGCCGTGCCGCAGGGTTTCGACTACGCCGCCGCCTCGCAGCCCGGCAGCCGCCTACGTATCGCCACCAAATACCCCCGCATCGCCGCAGAACATTTCGCGGGCAAAGGCGTGCATGTGGACATCATCAAACTTTACGGTTCGATGGAACTCGCTCCGCTGGTCGGCCTGTCCGACGCCATCGTCGATCTCGTTTCCACCGGCAACACCCTGAAAGCCAACCGCCTCGAAGCCGTCGAACACATCTGCGACATTTCCAGCCGCCTCGTCGTCAACAAAGCCGCGCTGAAACTGAAACACAACCGCTTACAGGCGGTTATCGACGCTTTCTCAGCCGCCGCAAACTGAACACAGATTCTGCCCGGCGTGTGACATTCGGCCTGCTAAGCGGTTTTCACCAAAAAACACCGCCGCAAGCCTGATGGCCTACCACCCCAAAACAAAGGAGAAAACAATATGGCACACCTGCTGATCGACACCGTCAAAACCGATTCCGGCAAAAAATACATTCCCTTCGGCACACACCGTGTCCGCCTGTTTGCCGACAAAAAATCGGCCACACCCTTCCGCAGCCTGCTGCGCATCCGCAAAAAAGCAGACGGCAAAAAAAACCAAAGCGGCAGCGGCAGATTCCGCCTGCTGGTGCTGCGCAAATCCGCCGTCCGAGCCGCTATTCTGGCCGAAACGGAGAAAATCCTCGCTGCCGACCCTAAAGCCGAAATCGCCGTTATCAGCCCCCGCCGCAAACTGCGCCTGAAACTCGGCAAACTGCAACAGCGTCACCCCGACGCACGCATCTTCTGCGGCGGCAAACTGGGCAAAAAAGCGCGCCGCTTCCTGTCCGCAGGCAACAGGCCGTCTGAAAACGTTTCAGACGGCCTCCAAGCAGGCAATGCCCTCGTGCAGGAAACTGAAAACAACATCATTGCCGAAGCCGCCGTGCAAGTGCGTGCCGCCGCCACGGCCGTTCTGCTGCCGCCACCGCAACATCCCGAACCCGCCGCAGACACTTCCGCAGTACCCGCCCATATCGTCCTACTCATCAGGAAAAACCGTCCGAAAAAGAAAGCCGCCCTGCTCGCTCTGCTCGAACAGCAGCACGCCGCCGATGCCGCCGCGCTGCTTGTCGGCCTGCAACAGCAGGGATACCTGAAAATCGACGCGGCCGAAAACGTCCGCTATCTGTAATGCAAAAGGCCGTCTGAAAGCGGGGCTTCAACGGAGTTAAAACGCCGCAGCCTTTTCAGAAACGTCATTCCCGCGCAGGCGGGAACGGCCTCAAACCGACACACACCGCATCATGAAAATCATCGACACCGCCCTCCCCGACGTGAAACTTTTAGAGCCGCAGGTTTTCGGCGACGCACGCGGCTTTTTTATGGAAACCTTCCGCGACGAATGGTTTAAGACCAATATATGCGAACGCACATTCGTACAGGAAAACCATTCCAAATCAGGTAAAGGCGTATTGCGCGGCCTGCATTACCAAACCGAAAACACACAAGGCAAACTCGTGCGCGTGGTGTCGGGCGAAGTGTTCGACGTGGCCGTCGATATGCGCCGCAGTTCGCCGACTTTCGGACAATGGGCGGGCGAAACCCTCTCCGCCGGCAACAAACGCCAGCTTTGGGTGCCCGAAGGCTTCGCCCACGGCTTTTATGTTTTGAGCGACGAAGCCGAGTTCGTCTATAAATGCACCGACTATTACAACCCACAGGCCGAACACTCGCTGATTTGGAACGACCCCGCCGTCGGCATCGACTGGCCGCTGCAAGGCGAACCGAAGCTGTCGGCCAAAGACCTCGCTGGCAAACCGCTGTCTGAAGCGGCAACGTTTTAAACACGCACAAAAAAGGCCGCCAGAAGCGCCCCGAGACTTTAACTTCACTTTCAGACGGCCTCAAACAAAAGGCCGTCTGAAAAAACGGCGGCGGCAACATCCGAACCAAACTCCGACACCGAATCATGAAAAACGCCTACATCCCGTCGCGCGGCATACGCAGCATTCCCAACCTGGACGCCTTCCTGCCCGAATTCCACATTCGGAACAAAGCGGCAGGCGCGCAGGCCGTTATCGGCTGGGGGCTGCGTCCGACCACCCGCAAAGCACGCGCGTTTGCCGACAGACACGGTCTGCCCTTCATCGCGCTGGAAGACGGCTTTTTGCGCTCACTCGGACTGGGCGTCGAAGGATGGCCGCCGTTTTCCCTCGTATTCGACGACATCGGCATCTACTACGACACAAGCCGCCCTTCCCGTTTGGAACAACTGATTCTGGCCGCCGACACCATGCCGCCGGAAACAATGGCAGAAGCGGAGCGCGCCATCAGCCTAATTCTGAAACACCGCCTGTCCAAATACAACCACGCTCCCGACCTTTCAGACGGCCTCTTGTCCGAAATGCGGGAGCGGGAAAACGTGCTCTTGATCGACCAAACCTTCGGCGACATGGCCGTGCAATACGGAGGTGCCGATGCGGCAGCATTCGAGCGCATGTTTCAGACGGCCTTAGCGGAAAACCCGCAGGCGCAAATCTGGATCAAAACCCATCCCGACGTATTAAGCGGCAAAAAACAAGGCTATCTGACCAGCTTGGCGCAACACGAACGCGTCCGCCTGCTGGCAGAAGACATCAATCCCGTCCCCCTGCTGCAAGCCGTTGATAAAGTCTACTGCATCACCTCGCAGATGGGCTTCGAAGCCCTGCTCTGCGGCAAACCGACCGTCACCTTCGGCCTGCCGTGGTATGCCGGATGGGGCGTGAGCGACGACCGCCACCCCGATGCCGCGACTTTGGCACAACAACAGCGCCGCGCACCGAGAACCCTGCCTCAGCTCTTTGCCGCCGCCTACCTGCAATACAGCCGCCACATCAACCCCAACACCGGCGAAACCGGCAGCCTGTTTGACGTCATCGACTACCTCACCACCGTCCGCCGCAGCAACGAAAAACTGCGCGGCAGCTTATACTGCGTGGGCATGTCGCTGTGGAAACGCGCCGTGGTCAAACCGTTTTTCAACGTACCCTCATGCCGTCTGAAATTCGTCAAATCTGTGAAAAAACTGGCAGGCAAACCCCTACCCGCCGACGCCCGTCTGCTGGCATGGGGCAACGGCAAAGACGAAATCATCCGTTTCGCCCGCGAACACAATATCCCGCTGCTGCGTATGGAAGACGGCTTCATCCGCTCCGTCGGCCTCGGCTCCAACCTCGTGCCGCCGCTGTCTCTCGTTATCGACGACATGGGCATCTATTTCAACCCGCAAACCCTGTCGCGCCTCGAACACATCCTGCAAAACCAAGTCTTCGACGAACAGGATTTTCAGACGGCCTCTCTGCTGCAACAAGTACTCACAGAAAACAAAATCAGCAAATACAACGTCGGCAACACAAATTTCAGCGTGCCAAAAACCGATAAAACCGTTATCCTTGTGCCCGGCCAAGTCGAAGACGACGCCTCCATCCGCTACGGCTCGCCGCAAATCTGCCGCAACCTCGACCTGCTCAAAACCGTACGCGAACGCAACCCGGATGCCTTTATCGTTTACAAACCGCACCCCGACGTCGTCAGCGGCAACCGCACCGGCCACATCTCCGCCGAAGACGCCGCCCGCTACGCCGACCAAACCGCCCCCGAGGCCGACATCCTAACCTGCCTGCAATACGCCGACGAAGTGCACACCATAACCTCGCTGACAGGATTCGAAGCCCTGCTGCGTGGTAAAAAAGTCTGCTGCTACGGCCTGCCCTTCTATGCCGGTTGGGGGCTGACCGAAGACACCCTGCCCATCCCCCGACGCAGCCGCAAGTTGGAACTATGGCAGTTGATAACGGGGACGCTGGTTTATTATCCTGAATATGTGCACCCGGAAGCTCGCTGCATGATTAATGTCGAAACTGCATTAAACATACTTAAACAACAAAAAAATAAATGCAACAATGCTGCCATTATTCGCCGAAGTATCACAGACAAACAAAAAGAAAAAATCAGACAGTTTTATCTGTCTTTAAAATAACATATTATTTTTTAAATATTCATAATAAAATTCCAATGCATTTGAAAAAAATTAAAAAACTGATAAAAAATCCAGGCATGTTTTTTCGTGATTACCTCAACAAAAAATATCCAATCATTAATAACGAAGTTACTATCCCGGAAAATGATGAATATACCTTGATTCGTCATGACGAGCTTCTTCAAAAGCAAGACGCACAAACAGCAGTTTCCGACACTCCCATTGATGCAGTGTTTACATGGGTAAATAATCACGACCCTGTTTGGCAGGAGAAATTTCAGACAGCCTCACAAGAGAGTCGTCCGTATAAGCAAGGGCGCTACGCTGGAGATCCTGCCCGATTTGCAAACCACAACGAATTATATTATTCTGTTCACAGTGTCCTTAAATACCTGCCTTGGATACGTAACATCTATATTATTACCGACAATCAAACGCCGGAATGGCTTAATGCCAGATACCACAATGTCCACATCATTGATCATACAGAAATTATTGACAGATCCTACCTACCTACCTTTAATTCACATATAATTGAAGCACATTTGCACCGTATTCCTGACTTAAGTGAAAATTTCATCTATTTTAATGATGATGTTTTTGTTGCAAGACCATTGCAAAGACAGCATTTCTTCCGCAACAACAATATTGCCTCAATCTTTATTGCTACTAAAAGCCTGCGGAAAATGCAGGAAAAGGGAACTGACACCCCCACTTTAGCAGCCTCATTTAACGGTATCAGATTGTTGGAGAGACATTACAATATAAACATAGATGCACCTCTGGTTCATACTTATGTGCCATTAAAAAAAAGTATTTACGAGAAAGCATGGCAATGGTATCAAGCAGATATTGAGGCCTTCCTACCCAACAAGCTACGCTCTAACCAAGATTTGAATCTCGCTACATTCTTTGTACCCTGGCTGATGTATCTTGAAGGGAAATCTGTTCTTGCTCGGGAAATTTGTTATTACTTCAATATCCGCTCATACAATGCCACAGCACAGTACCAAAAACTCATAGAAAGGAAAATAATTGGGCAGCAACCTCATTCATTTTGCGCTAACGATTTCAATAGTTATGGAGCAATTAAAGATCACGCATTATTTCTAAATAACTTTTTAAAAACTTACTACTCTATTTAAGTGACCAGCATGAAAAAATCTAATAGTTTAATTAAAAAAGCAAAAAAACTTAAAAATAATCCAAAATTATTTTTTAAAGATTTTTATATAAAAAGATTAGATGCAATAAGAAATTTTAACTATTTCCATAATTCAATAAATAATCAACCT
>CAMURX010000023.1 GCA_947097615.1 uncultured Neisseria sp.
GACGCAGGCTGCCGTCAGCGAAGTGCGCTTCGAGCCGCTGGGCGTGGTCTTTGCCGTGATGCCGTGGAACTACCCCGTCTGGCAGATACTGCGCTTTGCCGTGCCCGCCCTCTGCGCCGGCAACGCCTGCGCCGTCAAACCCGCCCCCAGCGTCGCCCGCGTCAGCGCCGCCCTGTTTGATTTGGTTTCAGACGGCCTTTCAGACGGCCTCCCCCTGATGCCCGCCTGGCTCAGCCATGCCGATGTAGAACAAGCGATCGCCGCCTGCGACGCCTTCGCCTTCACCGGCTCGGCCGACACCGGCCGCCGCCTCGCCGCCCTCGCCGCAGGCCGTCTGAAAAAAAGCGTGCTCGAACTGGGCGGCAGCAACGCCTTTATCGTTTTGCCCGACGCCGATTTGGCACAGGCCGCCCGCGACGCCTGCTACTCGCGTTTCCGCGACGCGGGACAATCGTGCAACGCCGCCAAACGCATCATCCTCGCCGAAGAAATCGCCGAACCCTTTTTGCGCCTTTTCCTCGCCGAGTGCGCCAAACTCAAAAGCGGCGATCCCTTCGACCCCGCCACCACCCTCGCCCCCATGCACCGCAGCGACCTGCGCGACAAAGTCCACGCCCAAGTGCGGGACACCGTGGCGCAGGGCGCAAAACTTTTATGCGGCGGACACATCCCTGCAGGCAGCGGCTTTTTCTACCCCGCCACCGTGCTCGACCATGTGCCGCCGCACAGCCGCATGTGGCAGGAAGAAGTGTTCGGCCCCGCCGTTGCCGTCGCCCGCGCCCGCGATGCGGAACACGCCGCCGAGCTGGCCGACAACAGCCCCTACGGCCTGGGCGCCAGCATCTACACCGCCGACGAAAGCGCCGCCCGCCGCATGGCCGCATCGCTGCACACCGGCGCCGTCTATATCAACCGCCACACCAGCAGCGACCTGCGCCTGCCCTTCGGCGGCGTGAAAGCCTCCGGCTACGGCCGCGAACTCTCCGAGTTCGGCCTCTACGAATTTGTCAACGTCAAAACCTACTGGCAGAAATAAACCATGAACAAGAAAAACATCCTTAGCTCAGCCGCCTTCCTCCTCGCCGCCGCGCCCGCATGGGCGGCGCCGCAAACCGTCTACTTTAACCAGCAGGGACGCCCCACGGAAAACACCGCCGCTATCGCCTACGTGCGCGAATACACCGTGCAGGGCAAACACGCCCGCGTGCAGGATTTCTACTACCCCTCGCGCAAAAAATATTCCGACCCCTACCAAGCGCCCCTGTCGCAAATCAAACAGTTCGTCCCCCTGCTCGACAGCGGCACGCTCACCCTCTGGCACTTCAACGGCCGCAAAAAAATGGACGCTCCCTACCACAACGGCAAACCCGACGGCGTATGGACCAACTGGTACAACAACGGCAGCAAGTCCGCCGTTATGCCCTATAAAAACGGCAAAACCGAAGGCGTCGGCGCGCGCTACTACCAAAACGGCCGCAAAGAAAGCGAAATCGAATTCCACGCCGACAAAGCCAACGGCAAATGGAAGCAGTGGTATCCCGACGGCAGCCCGAAAAGCGAAGTGCTGATGAAAGACGACGAGCCCGTCGAAATGGTGTCGTGGGACGCCAAAGGCCGCCTCACCGCCGAACTGAATTTCGCCGACAAAAAACGCAGCGGCATCATGCTCGAATGGTATGAAAACGGCGCGAAAAAATCCGAATCCGTCTATCAGGACGACGAACTCATCAGCCGCACCTCCTGGGACGAAAATGGCTTGGAAACCGACCGTTATTGACACTTGAACGCAAGGCCGTCTGAAAAGAAGAATTCAGACGGCCTTTTAAAGATTTCGGACAGAGCACACTGCAACACGCGCTGTACAAACGTTTGAATAAAACAAAAAGGAAACGTTATGGACAATCTGATTTGGCTGCTTGTTTTGGTCATGACCGTGGCAATAGTCGTATCCTTGCTGGGCGTTTTTTTACGCAGCCCTTCATTTAAAGGAAAAATGGGAGAAGCAGCCGTACATTCGCGCCTGGACAGGGAATTAGACGGCAAAACATACACAGAATTTCACGACCTGATTATTCCTTCCCGCAACGGCACCACCCAAATCGACCATGTCTACATTTCAAAATACGGCATCTTCGTTGTCGAAACGAAAAACTACACCGGCTGGATTTTCGGCAGCGAAAAACAGGCTCGCTGGACGCAGGTTGTTTACAAAGAAAAGCATTATTTCCAAAATCCGCTGCGGCAAAACTATGCCCATATCAAAGCGCTGGCCGCACTGCTGAATCTGCCCGACAGCAAATTCCATTCGCTGGCGGTGTTTCTCGGCGACTGCGAATTCAAAACCGAAATGCCGCCCAATGTCTGCCGTTTGCGAAGCGCGGCAGAATATATCGAAAGTTTTCAGACGGCCTTACTGGACGAAAGCCAAATCCAAGCCGCCGTTGCCGTATTGTCGTCCGACGAATATCGGGCGGATAAGGCAAAAATGCGCGAACACACCGCCCGCCTTCGCGAACGGCACAGGCATTGAAACGGAAAAGGCCGTCTGAAACAGCCCTTTTCCGTTTTATCTTCGTTGCAGCCCTGCCTTCGGAAACGTCACCCGCCTACGCGGGAATGACGTTTCCGAAGCCCTTTTCCACCCCGTCCCGTAAAGGAAAACCATGAAACGCAAAATCCTTATCCTCGCCGCCCTCGCCATCTCCTGCGCCGCCCAAGCCGAACCCGGCACGGCCTTCCGCAGCCCCAGCGGCAACATCCACTGCATGGGCGACTACCGCGACATCGATAGCGGCAAAGTCAGCGCCGGTGTCAGCTGCGAAATCCGCGGCCACCGCGAAAACATCCGCCCCGCGCAAAAACGTCCCGACGACTGCGACCTCGACTGGGGCGACGGTTTCAGCATCGGTGCCAAAGGCCGCGCCGAAGTCTATTGCCACGGCGATACCGTCGCGCTGGCAAACAGCCGCGTGCTCAAATACGGCGACACCGTACGCGGCCAAGGCTGGCAGTGCACCAGCCGCCCGAGCGGCATGATGTGCAAAAACCGAAGCGGCCACGGCTTCGACATCAGCCGCGGGCAGCAGAAGCTGTTTTAAAACCCGCTTTCAGAAACGTCATTCCCGCGTAGGCGGGAACGGCCTCAAAACACACAGGCCGTCTGAAACCATTGTTCCAAGGAAAACGAAATGATCCGACCCGTCCCCCTCGAAAAATGCTACCGCCTGCTCAACATCGGCGCGACTGTGCTGGTGTCGGCCGAAGCGGACGGCCGCGCCAACGCGATGGCCGCCGCTTGGGCGTGCGCGCTCGACTATATGCCCAAGCCCAAAGTGAGCGTGGTGCTCGACAAGGCCGCGTTCACGCGTTCGCTCATCGAGCAAAACGGCCTGTTCGCGCTGCAAATCCCTGTGGCGCGGCAGGCCGAAACGGTGTTGAAACTCGGCAGCAGCAGCGGGCGCGGCAATCCGCGCAAAATCGAAGAGAGCGGTGCGAAAGCATTCAAGCCCGAAGGCTGCCCCGTGCCCCTGATCGAAGGCTGCGCGGGCTGGCTGTTGTGCCGCGTCATGCCCAACGAAACCATGCAACAGGAGCATGACTTGTTTGTCGGAGAAGTGCTTGCGGCATGGGCGGACGACGTCGTGTTCGACGGCCATTGGCACTTTGAAACTGCGGGCGACGAATGGCGCACGCTGCATTATGTGGCGGGCGGCCATTTCTACACCATCGGCGCGCCGCTGACCGTAGCGGGCTACGGCAAAGAGTAAGGCCGTCTGAATGAATGTTTTGCTCAACAGGCTGCCAAAGCGTACAGGAAGCCGTAACCACCGCGCAGATGGCGCGCGAAGTGTTTGAAACCGATTGGATTAAATTGGAGCTGATTGGCGACGGCGACACGCTCCAACCCGATGTGTTCCAACTGGTCGAAGCGGCGAAGATTTTGATTTCAGACGGCTTCAAAGTACTGCCCTACTGCACGGAAGACCTCATCGCCTGCCGCCGCCTGCTCGATGCGGGCTGCGAAGCGCTGATGCCGTGGGCGGCGCCCATCGGCACGGGCTTGGGCGCGGTGCATGCCTATGCCCTGCGTGTGTTGCGCGAACGTCTGCCCAACACGCCGCTGATTGTCTATGCGGGGCTGGGGCTGCCCTCGCAGGCGGCGCAGGTGATGGAATGGGGCTACGACGGCGTGCTGCTCAACACGGCGGTTTCGTGCGCGGGCGACCCCGTGAACATGGCGCAGGCGAGTACGCCGACGGTGGGGCGGCCATTTTGGCATTCTGCACAAAAAGGCCGTCTGAAAACAGGTTTTCCTGCTTTCAGACGGCCTTTTGTCTGCCTGCTTCGATGCCGTTCAGACGGCCTTTTGTGTGTGGCTGCCGATAATCTGCAAGAGCTGCGCCAGCACTTTCGGGTTACCCGCGACGATGTTGCCGCTTTCGAGCCAGTTTTGTTCGCCGTCGGTGTCGGTGACGATGGCGCCCGCTTCTTTGGCGATCAGCGCACCGGCGGCGATGTCCCACGGTTTGAGGTTGAATTCGAAGAAGGCGTCGAAGCGTCCGGCGGCCAGCGAGCATAAATCCAGCGAGGCCGCGCCTTCGCGGCGCGCGCCTGCGGTTTTGGCCATGATGTCTTTCAGGATGGCGAGATAGGTGTCGGCGATGCTTTGGTCGACAACGGGAAAGCCCGTGCCGATCAGGCATTGGTTGAGCTCGATGCGGTTGGCAACGCGGATGCGGCGGTCGTTGAGCAGCGCGCCCTTGCCGCGCGAGGCCATATAGAGGTCGTTGCGCTCGGGCGCGTAAACCAGGGCTTCCTGTATCTGGCCTTTGTGCAGCAGCGCCATGGAAACGGCGTATTGCGGATGGCCGTGCAGATAGTTGGTCGTGCCGTCGAGCGGGTCGATGATCCATTCGTATTCGGCTTTGGGGTTACCGAGGCTGCCGCCTTCTTCGGCGGTGATTTTGTGTTGGGGATAGGCTTCGAGCAGGGTTTCGACGATGATGCTTTCGGCGGTTTTGTCGATGTCAGAGACGAAGTCGTTGAAGGCTTTGCTCTCGGCTTTGACGCGACCGAGGTCTTTGGAGGCGCGTATCATCATATCGCCCGCTTTGCGGGCGGCTTTGAAGGCGGTGTTGAGGACGGGGTTCATAGCTTTCCTTCGGTGGAGGGGAAAAGGCCGTCTGAAAACGGCAAATTGTGAAAGAACGTATCTTTGCGGGCGGCGGCGGTTTTGTGTGAAAATGCGCGCCTTTTTCCGCAGCCGCGAAAAAGCGGCGGATTATACGCAATACAGGCACGACTAGCTACGGCGCTTTGCGTTTCCCATGCCGGGCAAGCGCCTGTTTTTGCTTTCAGACGGCCTCGGGCAAACCAAGAAGGCCGTCTGAAAGCCCATCCCACGGACACCAGCCACCATGACCCCCGCCGCCCCCGCTTGTCTCGACAACATCAGCGTCGTCCTCACCCGCACTAGCCACCCCGCCAACATCGGCTCTGCCGCCCGCGCCATGAAAACCATGGGGCTGACCCGCCTCGTCCTCGTCGCCCCCAATCTCATGGCCACGCCCATGACCCCCGAACCGCCCGTTTTCGATCCGCAAAACCCTCAAGATTTCGTTCTGCCCGAAGAAAGCCGCATCCTCGCCTCCGGCGCCGCCGACGTCCTCGACGCCGCCCGCATCACCGCCACGCTGGACGAAGCCCTTGCCGACACCGTTGTCAGCTGCGCCCTCACCAGCCGCAAACGCGAGCTCACCGCCCCGCTGCAAACCCCGCGCCAGCTCACCCCCGAAATCCTGCAAAGCGCCCGCGCCGGACAACAAACCGCCCTCGTCTTCGGCAACGAAACCTTCGGCCTGAGCATCGAAGAAGTGCAAAGCTGCAACCGCCTGATGACCATCGCCGGCAACCCCGCCTACTTCTCCCTCAACCTCGCCCAGGCCGTGCAGGTCGTCTCCTACGAAATCTACAGCCAAACCGACGCCGACCTCTCCCACCTCGTCCCGCCCAAACACCCCGCCACCCACGAACAAATCACCGGCATGAGCGCCCACATGGCCGAACTGATGGACGGCATCGGCTTCTTCAACCGCCGCAACGGCGAACGCATTATCCGCCGCCTGCACAACCTCTTCGCCCGCGCCAAGCCCGAAACCGAAGACATCGATCTTTTGCGCGGCTTCTTCAACACCGTCAGAAAACGGATCGACGGAAAATAACGCAGAGGTAGATAAGGCAGAGGCCGTCTGAAAACCTATCGGGCTTTTCAGACGGCCTCTGCCGTTTGTCAGTGGTGTGAAACTTAGATTCTATCCGGTACAGCTCATACTTTTTTATCTTGCAGTAGTTCTTTTAAAAACGCATTTTTTTTGCAGCAGCGAAATTTTTTCTTTTTCATGCTGTAATTCCTGCTTCAGTTTATCAATTTCAGCAGCAAGCGCATCGTTGCCGTAGTAGTTGTTGTGGTTGTGGTAGAAATTCCAGCCCGCCTGGTGCGGCGAGTTGGAGAAATCGCTGCTGCCGTTCACAGAAAGCAGCACACTTTTATCTTCATGTTCCAGCAATTCATTCACATCCACTTTTAGGATTTGGACAAGCTGTTGCAGCTTTTCAATTTTAGGCTGGATTTCTCCCCGCTCGATACGCGCATAGGTGGTGGGGAAATTTCCATTAGAGCGGCAATATACTCTTGCGTTAAGTCTTGTTCGCGCCGCAATGCGCGGACTTTTTTAAAATCAAGCATGGTTTTTTCCTTCGGGTTTTAATGGAAACCGGCAAATTATGACAGAAATCGCGGTGAAAATTGTTGGATCGCGCCCTGTTTTCACCACGCAAATTTATTTACTCTGCACGCATCTTAAACATAAAGCTGCTTGTGAAAGTAATTTGGGCTTATGGTAAGCTGTATGCTGTAAGAGTAGATTGTTTTTAAGGAAGTTCTTATGAATAAGATAATTCAGGAGTTTTGGAAAAAACTTAGTTACGCACACAAACATATTATTTTGTTACTTGCAACAGTTTCAGTTTGTTCGTTTGTATGTTGGTATTTGGTATTTCCATTTTTAACATTGCAAATAGAGGACAAACAGTTAATTGCTGGCATAGCAAATGGTTGTGCGGTAATTTTTGTCAATTTTGCTTTTATTAAATTTTTTAAAGGGAAATAAAATGCGTGAATTAACATTGAATGAATTACATGAAGTAGGCGGCGGCTTTTTGGGCGGAATGGTTCAATCTATGGCTGTTCAAAATGCGCTGGTCAGTATGGCAACTTATACTATTAGTGCTGGCATTGATCCTACGCAAGATGTAACGGTTACAGGACTAGTCGCGTCTGCTGTTGGTGGAGCAGTAGCTGGTGCAGCAGGTGGCAAAGTCGCTAGTAAACTAGGTTTGAAAGGGCAGGCTGCACAAGCAGTAAGTAGGGCTTCTGGGGCTGTGGCAGGCGGTTCTGCAAATGGTTTTGTTAGATATATTAGCTATCAAGTTAATAATTACAATAATAATTTACACGCAGCACTAGAAGCTGCTGGTGCTTGAATTAACCCTTAAATTTAATTTCAGGTAGCTTGAAATCCTACTCTACCTTTCAGGCTGCCTGAATTGCATTTACCCATCTCAAACCATCACCCAATCCAAAAGGATTTTCCTCCATGCCCGACTACCTCTCCCGCCTCTCATTCGGTTTCTCGCGCAGGCTGCCTGTGGTGCTGCAGACCGAAGTGGCGGAATGCGGTTTGGCGTGTTTGGCTTCGGTATTGGGGTTTCACGGTTTCCATACGGATTTGCGCCACTTACGGGCGCGTTTTTCTTTGTCGCTCAAAGGAGCGACGCTGGCGGATTTGGTGCGCTACGCCCATGCGCTGAACCTTACGCCGCGACCGTTGCGTTTGGAACTGGACGAGCTGGCTAATCTGCGTCTGCCCTGTGTGCTGCATTGGGATTTGAATCATTTTGTGGTGCTGCAGTCGGTGTCTCATGGCGGTATTACGATTATGAACCCCGCATCGGGCTTGCAGAAAATCCGTATGGACGAGGTATCGCGGCGCTTTACGGGGATTGCGCTGGAGCTGATGCCGAATACGCAGTTTGAAGAAAAGCGCGAAGCGAAGAAAATCCGAATTCTGCCGATGCTGCGCGGGGTGGTGGGGCTGAAACGTTCGCTGTTTCAGCTTTTATTATTGGCGGCGGCTCTGCAGGTGTTTGCGCTGGCCAGCCCGTTTTTTATGCAGTGGGTGATTGACCATGCGATTGTGTCGGCAGACCGCGATTTGCTGCTCACGCTGGCTTTGGGCTTCGGGCTGCTGATGGTGGTGCAGCAGCTGGTGTCGCTGGTGCAGACGTGGGCGGGGATGTTTTTGGCAACTTCGCTCAATATCCAATGGAAAGCCAATGTATTCCGCCGTTTGCTGGATTTGCCTGTGGCGTATTTTGCCAAACGGCACTTGGGCGATGTAGTGTCGCGCTTCGGCGAGGTAGACAGCATCCAAAGCACGCTTACTTCTACCTTTTTCGTGCTGGTACTCAACAGCCTGATGGCGGTGTTTACGCTGGTGTTGATGCTGCTGTACAGCGCGCAGTTGTCGGCGGTGGTGCTGGTTACGCTGCTGATTTATGTGTTGATTCGTTGGGCGGCGTATTATCCGCTGCGCCGTGCCACGGAAGAGAATCTGGTTCATGCCGCCAAGCAGAGCAGCTATTTTATGGAGACGGTGCGCGGTATCCAAACGGTAAAGCTGTTTGACAAAACCGCGCAGCGGCACAGCACTTGGCTGAATCTGTTTGTAGACACGGTGAACACGGGTTTGACTTCGCAGAAACTGTCCGCGCTGTTTGGCTTTGCCAACAGCTTTTTATTTGGCGTGGCAAATATTTTGATTGTGTATTGGGGTGCGGTTTCGGTGTTGGACGGTGCGTTTACCGTAGGCGTACTGATGGCGTTTATGTCGTATAAAAGCCAGTTTGAAGGCAAAATCGGCTCGCTCATCGACCAGTTTGTACAAATCAAAATGTTGGGGCTGCATGCGGAGCGGCTGGCGGATATTGTGCTGGAAGAAACAGAACAGGGCGCGGTGGGCGTGATGCAGCCTGAAAAGGTGCAGGCTTTTGATTTTGTGATTGAAAACGTATCGTTCCGCTATGCGGAGAATGAGCCGTTTGTACTACGTGATGTGAATTTGCAGATTCGGCAGGGCGAAACGGTGGCGTTTGCGGGGCATTCGGGCTGCGGCAAGTCCACGCTGATTCAGATTCTGACAGGCAGCCTGAAACCCGAAAGCGGAAGGGTACTGCTGGGCGGACATGATATTCACGCACTGCCGCCTGCCTTTGTACGCCAATTCAGCGCAACGGTGATGCAGGACGATGTGCTGTTTGCAGGCTCGATTACGGAAAACATCTGCTTTTTTGACGAAGCGCCCGATGCGGCGAAAATCGAACATTGCGCCAAAATGGCAAACATCCACGACGAAATCGCGGCGATGCCGATGGCGTATGAAACACTGATCGGCGACATGGGCAGCGCATTAAGCGGCGGGCAGAAGCAGCGCATTATCTTGGCGCGCGCACTCTACCGAGAGCCGCGCATTCTGTTTCTGGACGAAGCCAGCAGCCATTTGGATGCGGATAACGAGCGGATCATCAACGATAATCTGCGGCGGCTGGGTATCACGAAAATCATGGTGGCGCACCGACAGGAAACGCTGGCGATGGCGGACAGGGTGGTATTATTGGGGGTAGCCTGAAAACCAATTTCTAATGTTTTGAAAGAGAAAAACCATGAAATCTCCCATTCTTGCCTTTTTATTGCTATTAACCGCATGCAACTACGTGAACAGTCAGGCGAACGCATCAGACAATGCCGCTGATATGAACGGCACCATCCAAATCTCATTTGAACAAGCCGAGTTTGCCTATCAGGGACAAACGTATTATCTGAATGACGAACACGGCGTGTTATCCGAGTTGCTTAAACAGAAACGGGCGGCGAATAAAGCGTTTTTTATCAGGCAAGACATTTGTTTAAACGGCTATATCCAAACCAAAGCGCAAAACAACCATCACGGTTTCGGCGCGCTGGGGCGGTATGATAAGGCGGTTTTTGTGCAGAAGATTTGTTAAAAACAATACGGTTTCAGGCAGCCTGAAACCGCTTTTATTTGGATAGACCCGATGTCTCTTTTCCGTTCCGAAGTCTTTGAAGCCAAGAAAAACCGTTGGACAGGGCAAATCGTGTTGGTACGCCCTTTTTCTTTGTTTGCGCTTACCTTGTTTGCGGTTTGTTTGGCGGCTGCATTGATTGCATTCGCCGCATTCGGCAGCTACACCAACAAAACCACAGTAGAAGGGCAGCTTGTGCCGCTGGGCGGCGTGGTGCGCGTGTATGCGCCCGAAACAGGGGTGATTACCGATAAAAAGGTGGCAGACGGCGATTTTGTGCGAGCGGGCGATGTGCTGTTTACCCTGTCCACCGCGCGCAGCGACGGTACAGGCAGCGTGCAGGCGCGTTTGGCTGCCGAAGCGAAATTGAAAAAAACGCTGGCCGAGCAGGATATTGCGCGGCAAAAACGGATACATGCCAACGAAAAAACGGCGCAGGAAAACACGCTGCGCCGTCTGCGCCAGCAGTTGCTGCATGTTCAAGACCAAATCGCGGTGCAGCAAAAACGGATTGCACTCAACAGCAAAATGCTGGCAAAACAGAACGAACTGGTGCGACAGGGCGCCTTGTCGGAATTGGAGCGAACCAATTATGAAAACATGCTGTTAGGTCTAAAAGCGGATTTGGCAGCGTATCAGCGCGAAGAAAGCAATCTGGCGCGGGAAATCGCCGCCCAGCAAAGCAATTTGGACAAACTGCCCGAGCAACAGGCAAACGAAATCAGCCAGCTGGAACGCACCTTGGCGGCATACAATCAGGAAATCCTAGATTATGGCGTGCGCGACGGGCAAACCATCCGCGCGGCGGTGTCGGGCTATGCGAATGCGGTGAATGCGGAAGTGGGGCAGCAGGCAGACGCATCGCGCCTGCTGGCAAGCATCGTGCCGCAAACGGTGCAGTTGCAGGCAAACCTGTATGTGCCCAGCCGTGCGGTGGGTTTTGTAAAGCCCGGCGACAAAGTGGTGCTGCGCTATCAGGCATATCCGTATCAGAAATTCGGACACGCCACGGGGCGGATTGTTTCCATCGCGCAAACGGCGTTGAACAAGCAGGAGCTGGCGAATCTGGGCAATATTTTTACCAACCCCGCACTGCTGAACGAACCCGCGTATCTGGTCAAAGTGAAGCTGGGCAAGCAGACAATTTTGGTTTACGGCAAAGAAACCAAACTCCCCATCGGCATGACGGCAGAAGCGGATATCCTGCATGAGAATAAAAAATTGTATGAGTGGATGCTTGACCCGCTGTACAGCGTAGCGGGAAAGGTAAAACAGTGATTAACGGCTCCCGCATTATCCGCCGCCTGCACAACCTCTTCGCCCGCGCCAAGCCCGAAACCGAAGACATCGACCTCTTGCGCGGCTTCTTCAATACCGTCAGAAAACGCCTCGGCGGGAAATAAACCCATCCGAATAAGGCAAAAGGCCGTCTGAAACCGTTTTCAGACGGCCTTTTGCCTGCGTTATAATCCTCGCCTTTCCAACATTGAGGACAGCCGCCGTGAACACCATCACCGCCGAAAAGAAAATGAACGTCGAGAGCTTCAACCTCGACCACACCAAAGTCAAAGCCCCCTATGTCCGCCTCGCCTGCATCACCGACGGCGACCACGGCGACATCATCTACAAATACGACCTGCGCGTCTGCCAGCCCAACCAAGACCACATGGACATGCCCTCGCTGCACTCGCTCGAACACCTGATGGCCGAACTCTCGCGCAACCATTCCGACAAAATCGTCGACATCAGCCCCATGGGCTGCCAAACCGGCTTTTACATCACCCTGCTCAACCTGCCCGAATACCGCGACGCCCTCGACTTAATCGAAAAAACCCTGCACGACGTCACCGCCGCCACCGAAGTGCCCGCCTGCAACGTCGCCCAATGCGGCTGGGCGGCCAGCCACAGCCTCGAAGGCGCGCAGAAAATCGCCCGCTACCTGCTCGACAAACGCGGCGAATGGGAAGAGGTGTTCGCATGAGCCAAATGCGCACCATCGCCGTTATCGGCGCCATGCAGCCCGAAATCGAGCTGCTCAAAGGCCGTCTGAACGGCCGCGAAAGCCACCGCTTCGGTGCGTTTGAAATCCACACGGGCGAAATGCACGGCAAACGCATCGTCCTCACCCTCAGCGGCATCGGCAAAGCCAACGCCGCCGCCGCCACCGCCGCCGCCATCCTCAAATTCGCCCCCGACTGCGTTATCAACACCGGCAGCGCGGGCGGCCTCGGCAGCGGCCTGAAAGTCGGCGACGTCGTCATCGGCAGCGAAACCGTCCACCACGACGTCGATGCCACCGCCTTCGGCTACGCCCCCGGCCAAGTGCCGCAACTCCCCCCGACCTTCGCCGCCGACGCCGCCCTAATCTCCGCCACCGAAAAAGCCGCGCAAGCCTTCCCGCACGCCGCCGTCACGCGCGGCCTGATTGCCAGCGGCGACCAGTTCATCCACAGTGCCGAAGCCGCCACCGCCATCCGCGCCCGCTTCCCCGCCGTGCAGGCCGTGGAAATGGAAGCCGCCGCCATCGCCCAAACCTGTGCCCAACTCGGCGTGCCCTTCGTCGTTATCCGCGCCCTGTCCGACTCCGCCGACGAAAAAGCCGACGTCAGCTTCGAGCAGTTTTTAGAAACCGCCGCCGTCCACTCGGCGGAAATGGTCGGCCGCATAATCGCCGCCCTGTAAAGCAAAGGCCGTCTGAAAGTCTGCCTCACTTTCAGACGGCCACCGCGTAGGGTGTGTCGCCCCGCGACGCACGCGTTCCATGAGGATTACACCCCCGAGGCCGTCTGAAAGACGGAAAGCGTGTTCAGACGGCCTCAATCCCCAAAAAAGGAAGCCCCATGCAGCCCGCCATCGACCACGTCCAAGCCGCCGCCTTCGATCTCGACGGCACGCTCTGCGACTCCATCCCCGACCTCGCCGCCGCCGCCAACGCCATGCGCCAAGCCCTCGGCCTGAGTCCGCTGCCGCAGGCAACCATCGAAAGCTACGTCGGCGACGGCATCGCCTCCCTCGTCCACCGCGCCCTCACCGCCGATTTCCACGGCCAAGCCGAGCCCGCGCAATGGGAAGAAGGCTTCACCCTCTTCGTGCGCCACTACGCCGAACACATCGCCGACGCCACCCGCCCCTACCCCGAAGTCGAAGCCGGTCTCGGCCTGCTCAAATCCCTCGGCATCCCGCTGGCCGTTGTCACCAACAAAAGTGAAGTGCTGGCCGTGAAACTGCTGCGCGAACTCGGTCTGGCCGACTATTTCAGCCTCATCCTCGGCGGCGACAGCCTGCCCCAAAAAAAACCCTCGCCCGCGCCGCTGCTGCACGTCGCGCAAGTGCTGGGCGTCGACCATGCCAACATGATTATGGTCGGCGACTCGCGCAACGACATCCTCGCCGCTAAAGCCGCCGGCTGCACCGCCGTCGGCGTCACCTACGGCTACGGCGACATGACCCTGCTCTCGCAAGACCCCGCCACCCGCCCCGACTGGCTGATCCGCTCCCTGCCTGAAATCTACGAACACCTGCGGCCACAGAAAACGCAAGACCCCGCAAACACC
>CAMURX010000024.1 GCA_947097615.1 uncultured Neisseria sp.
TCATAAGGAAAATTCTAACTTAAACGGAATCTCCTGAGTTATCTAGGACAGCCCCCGGAATAAAGAGGCCGTCTGAATGTTTCAGACGGCCTCTTGCCGTTTGTCCGAAAGGTGCTCAAAACTGTTTGGACACATCCAGGAAAACGCGGCTCTCGTGGCGGCGGTAGTAGAAATGGTTGCTGGCCAGATACGACCAAGTCCAGTTCAGACGCGGGGTGAAGCCTTTCCACGACAGCTTCTTATGTCCGGCCGAAACACGGACGGAATATTCCGTGTCGCGGCGGCGGATGTTGAAGAAATCTTCGGCGCGGTAGAGGCTGCGGCGGACGCTGCCGTTGAGCGAAGTCGCCAAACCTTCGCCGCCCGACCAGCGGCGCGTCCAGCCCGCGCGCAGGCTGCCGTGGCGGTAGGCTTCCGAGGGGTCGCGGGCGTTTTCGCGCCCCGCGCCCGCGCCGAAAACGAAATACTGCTGCGGCGAGCTTTGGTACACCAGCGACAGCGCGCCGCCGTGGCTTGCGCCGTCGAGATGGTCGCGCTCCTTGTGCTGCTTGTAGCCCGTCTGCCAGCTGGTGAACAGCATGGTCTTCGCCGACAGATTGTGCGAATGGCGCAGCACGCCGCCTGCGGTGTGCGAATAGGCCTGTGTGCCGTACCAGCGTTTTTCGGCAAACGGCATCAGCGAGGTTTCGCCGCTGCCGCTGCGGTATACCGGCCCGGCTTCGATGCGGGCGTTCAAATCGTCGTAATCGTGCGCGTCCCAATAGAATTTGCCGTAAACGGACGCCTGCACCCGCGCCGCCCAGTGCTTTTTCAGCGGCACGGTTTTGCCGGCCGAGGCTTCGTAGCCCAAGCCGTGCGCGGCGCGCGCTTCGGGAAAACGCCACGGGCCGTATTCGCGCTCTTTCGGCGCGCGGCCGACATTGCGCTCGGCGATGTAGTAGGCGTTGGCGTCAAACTGCCAGGCGCGTTCGCGTTTGAGATAGGCGGAAAAACTGTCGAGATAGGCGGCGGTATCGGGCGGCAAATCGGGCACCGCCTTCACTTTCGCCACTTCGGCGGCAGCTTCGCGCGTTTGGCCGCTTTGCGACAGGGCCAGCGCCAGTTGCAGGCGCACGGGGGCGTAACCGGGGTTTTGCGCGAGAATGGCGCGCAGCTTTTCCTCGGCGCGGGCATATTGGCCGTCTTCGCGCAGCAGGAAGGATTCGGCGTAGGCTTCGAGCACCGCATCGCGCCGTTTTTCATCCAAACGGCGGTAGAGCGGCAGCAGGAAGCGGATGTTGCCGACATGCTGGCGCGCCACGGCGGTGTCGAGGGCGTTTTGCAGCAAATCGGGCTGCGCCACCAGATCGTCTTCGCTCATGGAGACTGCTTCGTCCCCGCCTTCGCTTTCGAGAACGGGCGGGCGGGTTTCGTGCTGCATCTGGCGGATTTGGCTGCGGTTGGGATCGGAGTTGTCGTCGTGGGGGACGGACAGGGGGTCGGCGGCGGCCACGTAGGCGGCGGCGCAGAGTATCAGGATGGGATAGCGCATGGCGGTAAAGAGGCCGCCCCGCCTGTGCGGGGCTGGCGTTTCTGAAAAAAGGGGAAAAGCCCGTCCGGCCGGTATGGCGGACGGGCTGAGGCTTGGTAAGGCGGACGGGCTTACTGTTTTTTCGCGCCGAAGGAGCCGACTATGCCAAGATAGTTTCCATTATTCTCGCCATAATCAGTTTGTCCTTTAAAAATGCCGCCCAACTCGGCCGCCTTCGGGCCGTAGAAATTGCCCTGCATTTCCACTGCGCCTTTTGTGCCGCTAAACGAGTTGCCGCTGATTTTTCCGGATAAAGCCACATAAGCCTTGGAAGGTGCCACATCAGATGCGTCATAAATCTTTCCGTCAATGGTTTTTTTGCCGAAATCAACATTAAATAAAGACGCATTAAGATACCCTGCGAGAGCAGTTTCGGTATGCACATAACCTTTATAGGTGGCCTTACCGGATGCGGGCACATCGTTGGCGGGCGTCAGCTTACCGTAAGCAAACTCATACGATTTTTCCTCAGCTCCACTTGGCGTGAAAACTGTGGCCGTACCGAAACGGACATAGCTCAAGTTGCTTCCGCTAACTTCGATACTGCCATTTTTATCAATAACTTTCAGGAATTTACCGGCAGTGATTCCCGGACGGACAACGGTAATCTTATGCTTACCGATAGTGATGACGGAGTCTTTGTCGCCGCTGATGCTGGTTTTTGTTGCCGAGTTAGTGTGTGCAGATATACCGGTAGTATCGTAGGCATTGCCGCCTTGTGCCGATGCGGCAGGTTTTGACGGTGTAGTGGGCTTGGAAGGATTGGTGGGCTTCGACGGATCGGTCGGTTTGGAGGGATTGGTGGGTTTCGACGGAGTAGTCGGTTTGGAAGGAGTAGTCGGTTTCGACGGATTGGAAGGATTCGAGGGATTCGACGGTTTGGACTGGTTGCCGCCTTGGTTGTTGTTCTGATTGCCGTTTTGGTTGGCGTTGGGCGTGGAATTTACGTTCGGCAGGTCGTCCCCCCCCCCCCGCTGCCGCAGGCGGCAAGGCCGAGGATAACGGCGGAAGCAAGTGCAGTCAGTTTCAATGTTTTCATAATGCAGATTCCTTAAAAAATTCAGGTTAACTATTGTAAAAACGTGTCTTGCGACACGGCGGCATTGTAATGGAAAATATGTTTTCTGTCGGCAATTTTATCGGGATTGCCCAAGAAAAGGCCGTCTGAAAACGAAGCTGCAACGAAGTTAAAACCACAGTATGTTTTCAGACGGCCTTTTGCTGCCGACACCAATATGCGGCGCGTTCGGGCGGCCTATTTGATGCCGTAGGATTTCAGCAGCGCGGCGGTGTCGGGGTTGCGGCCGCGGAAGGCGCGGTACATATCGGCGACTTTGCGCGAGCCGCCCTGACCCAAGAAGGTGTCGAGGAAATGCTGCCCCGCTTGGCGGCTGAGTACGCCGTGTTCTTCAAAATAGGCGTAGCCGTCGGCGGCCAATACTTCCGCCCACAGGTAGCTGTAGTAGCCTGCCGCGTAGCCGCCGCTAAAGATGTGGCCGAACGATTGGGCGCGGTGTACCCAGTCGGGTTCGGGCAGCGGCGAGCCTTGTTGCAGCTCGCGGCGGATTTTGTCCACCAAGCCCGCTTGGCCGCGATATTCGTGATACAGACGGAAATCACTGAGGGCAAATTCGAGCTGGCGGTTGAGCTGGCGGGCGGCAAGGTAGCGTTTGGCGGCAATCAGGCCGTCGATGAGCTTGGGCGGCAGGGGTTCGCCGGTTTGGTAGTGGCCGGAAGCCAGCGGCAATACTTCTTTGTTCCATACCCAGTTTTCCAGCATCTGGCTGGGAAATTCCACCGCGTCCCACGGTACGCCGTTGATGCCGGATACGGCGGCAACGTTGATTTGGGTGAGCATTTGGTGCAGGCCGTGGCCGAATTCGTGGAACAGGGTTACGGCTTCGTCGTGCAAAAGCAGGTTGTTGCCGTCAGCCGATTTGCCGAAGTTGCACACGATAAACGACACGGGTTTTTGCTCTGTGCCGTCGGAAAGGCGGCAGCGGCTGAGCCAGCCTTTTTGCCACGCGCCGCCGCGTTTGCCTTCGCGGGCGAAAATGTCGGTGTAAAACGATGCGGCGTGGCGGCCGGCCTCGTCGTAAATTTCAAAAAAGCGCACGTCGGGATGCCACACCGACACGTCTTTTTTCTCGCGCACGCTGATGCCGTAAAGGCGGTTTGCCACGGCAAACAGGCCGGACAAGACTTTTTCCAGCGGGAAATACGGCCGCAGGCTTTCTTTATCCACGGCATAGCGCTCGGTTTTTTGTTTTTCGGCGTAATAGGCGGTGTCCCACACTTCGAGCTTGTCGAGGCCGTCTGAAGCGCGCGCGTATTCTTGTAGCTCTTCGGTTTCTTTAAACCATTGCGCCCTGCTGCGCATTTTCAAATCGTTGAGAAAACCCAATACCTGCTGCGGGCTTTCGGCCATGCGCGTGGAGAGCGCGTATTCGGCGTAGTTGCGGTAGCCCAAGAGTTTGGCCTGTTGCAGGCGTAGCTTCAAAATTTCTTCGATAACGGGTGTGTTGTCCCATTTGCCACGCAGCGCGGCGCGGTTGGCGTAGGCGCGGTAGAGTTCGGCGCGCAGCTTGCGGTTGCGGCAGTAGGTCACGATGGCGGAGTACGAAGGGTAATCCAGCGTAAAACGGTAGCCCTTTTTACCCTTGCTTTTGGCCGATTCGGCGGCGGCGGCCAATGCGTTTTCAGGCAGGCCGTCCAAATCTGCCTTGTCGGCAACGGTTTTTTCCCAATGCTTTACCGCATCCACCAAATTATTGTCAAACTTGGTGCGCAATTCGCTCAAACGGCGGCTGATGTCGGCAAACTGCTTTTTCTTGGCCGCAGGCAGCGCCACGCCCGAGAGCTTGAAATCACGCAGCGCCAATTCCACCGCCGCCTTTTGCGCTTGCGAAAAATCCGCAAACGCCGCGCTGTGTTTCAGCTTTTCAAACGCGCGGTACAGCCCCGTATGCTGGCCGTACCAAGCCCAATATTCGCTGCTTTTGGCCTCGGCCGTTTCAAACGCGCGGCGCAGGCCGTCGGAGCCGTTCATGCTCACCAGATGCTCGGCGATGCCCCAGGCGTATTCCAAATCGGCCGTGATGTCTTCCAGCGGCAGGTAAAAGTTTTCCCAAGTGATGTCGGGCAGGCAGCTTAAAGTTTCCACCGCCTCACGGTGTTTTTTCAGCAGAAAATCCACCGCAGGATTGATGTGTTCGGGCTTGACGGCGGCAAAGTCGGGCAGACGGCCGAATGTTAAGAGTGGATTGTTTTTCAGATGCTCCGGCAAGGGCAGCGGCAAAGGCTGCGCGGCGGCAGACAGGGGCAGCGGCAGGGCAAACGCAGCGGCAAGGGCTGCGCCCGTTTGCAGAAAACGGCGGCGGTGAAGTTGCATGGATTTTCCTTTTTGGTTTGTGGAATACGGTATAATTTAACGTGTCTTTACGAAATCGGCAAGACAGCCGCGCATTTTGCATTCCGAAGCGGAAACCGCATAATACCCGCGCCCGTTTGCAGGCGTGCGTACATCAGGCCGTCTGAAAAAACGTTTGCCCTTTTCAGACGGCCTTTTTAAACGGCCTCCGACAAAGGATAAACCATGTCCCCTGCCCCGCGCCCGAATCTGCCGCTTTGGTGGCGGCTGCTGCAATTTGTGCTGTTTTTTCCTTTGCTGTGGGCAATCGCCCACAGCTTGTCCGAGCTGCCCGGCGAGCATTACGCGGCGGGCGATACGCCGCACCAGAGTTTCCGCTTCGCCACATCCGACGGCCAAGGCGGCTGCCGCGCCGAGCCTTTGGGCGCGAAATCCGAGCCCTGCACACTACCGCCGTCCGAAGCCGCCTGCCGCGACTGGCCGGAGCAGGAATTGAGGCTGTGCGCCCTCGGCGGCGACACCTACCAAATGACCGACAGCGGCGGCGGCTGGACGATGACCACCCGCTACCGCCTCGAAAACGGCCGTGTCGTGCCGCTGTATTTCAAGCTGTTCACCTTCCTCCACGCCGGTGCGGCCTTCGTTCTTGTCTTCGCCCTGTACGCCGCCGCCGATTTTATGCTGCGCCGCCGTTTGCGGCGAAAGTAGGTTTGGCAAATGCAAAAAAGCCGTCTGAAAACCTCGAATCGGGGGTTTTCAGACGGCCTTTTTACAGGTCGGAGTTATGCCTGCTGCGCGTACTGTTTTAACAATTCGCGGAAAGCCGCACCCGTTTCGGGATGTTTGAGGCCGTAGGCGAGGGTGGCTTCGAGGTAGCCGAGTTTGCTGCCGCAGTCGTAGCGTTTGCCGTCGAAGGCGTGGGCAAGGACGAATTCGTGATCGAGCAGGCGGGCGATGCCGTCGGTGAGCTGGATTTCGCCGCCCGCGCCGCGCGGCAGGTTGGTGAGCAGGTCGAAAATGCGCGGGGTGAGGATGTAGCGGCCGACCACGGCGAGATTGGACGGGGCTTCTGCGGGCTTGGGTTTTTCGACGATGTTGGTGATGCGTTGGAAATTTTTCAGTTTTTCCGTTTCGACGATGCCGTAGGAGCCGGTTTGCGCGGGGTCGACGGTTTCCACGCCCAAGACGCTGTTGCCGCTCTGCTTGTAGATGTCGACCATTTGTTTCAACGCGCCTTGCGGGGCATCAATCAGGTCGTCGGCGAGGATAACGGCAAAGGGTTCGTCGTTCACGGCGGCGCGGGCGCACAAGACGGCGTGGCCAAGGCCGAGTGCTTCGGCCTGGCGGATGTAGAGGCAGGTGATATCGGGCGGCAGAATGTCGCGCACGTGTTCGAGCAGCTTGTCTTTGTGGCGCATTGCCAGCTCGGTTTCGAGTTCGTAGGCTTTGTCGAAATGGTCTTCGATGCTGCGTTTGTTGCGGCCGGTGACGAACACCATTTCCGTGCAGCCCGCGTCAATCGCTTCTTCGACGGCGTATTGGATCAGGGGCTTGTCGACGATGGGCAGCATTTCTTTCGGGCTGGCCTTGGTGGCGGGCAGAAAGCGTGTGCCCATGCCCGCGACAGGGAAAACGGCTTTTTTAATCGGTTTGTGGCTCATGGTTTTCCTTTTCATATTTTCCGCGCAAAGGCTGTCTGAAAAACCGTTTTCAGACGGCCTTTATTGTTGTCAGGCTTGGCCGAGCATGGCCAGAAGCGCAGCTTCGTCCAATACGGCCACGCCCAGTGCGTTGGCTTTTTCCAGTTTGCTGCCAGCGGCTTCTCCGGCAACGACGTAGTCGGTTTTTTTCGACACGCTGCCGGAGACTTTGCCGCCTGCGGCTTCAATCATGGCTTGGGCTGCATCGCGTTTGAGCGTGGGCAGGGTGCCAGTGAGGACGAAGGTTTTGCCCGCTACGGACTCGTTGAGGCAGTCTGAAACGCCGTTTGCGCCGCCCTCCGTGTTTTCAGACGGCCTGTCGGCCAATTCGTTTAAAAAGGCAACGGTGTGCCGCAGCAGTTTTTCGTTGTGCGGCACGCTGCGCCATGCCTGCCAGTCGGCGCTCAGGGCTTGGTCGGTAATGAGCGCGTCGGCGTTTTTTCCTGCAAGCTCCCACAGGGCTTGGGCTTTGGTTTCGCTGATTTTGAAACCGGGCAAACGGGCGAGCCAGCGTTGCGGCTCGGCGTAGTCGGCCGCGCGCAGGCTGACGGCTTGCGCTTTGGGCGCAACGCCTGCGGCCAGCAGCTCGTCTATCATGGCCTGCTGCGCGTCTTGGGCGAAAAAGTGGGCAACGGAGCGGGCGACGACTTCGCCGATGTCGGGCAGGCAGGCGAGTACGGGCTCGGGCGCGCGGCGCACGGTGTCGAGCGTGCCGAAAGCCTGCGCGAGGGTTTTGGCGGTGCGCTCGCCGACGTGGCGGATGCCGAGGGCAAACAGGAAACGGGCGAGGTCGGGCGTTTTGCTGGCTTCGATGCCTGAAAGGATGTTTTCCGCCCACTTGGTCGGCTGTTTTTTGCTTTTGGTTGTAACGGGCATGAGGCCGTCCCGAGAACGGGAGGCTTCGCATTCTGAATCGGTTTCGCCGCTTTCAGACGGCCTTTCGGCCTGGTCGGCCGCTTCTTTCATTTTTTGCAGCGTCGGCACGTCGAGGCGGTAGAGGTCGGCAAAGTGGCGCACGAGGTTTTGCGCCACCAGCTGCTCGATTTGCTTCTGCCCCAGGCCGTCGATATCCATCGCTTTGCGCGAGGCAAAATGAATCAAACCCTGTGCCCTTTGCGCGCTGCACAGCATGCCGCCGCTGCAACGCGCCACGGCTTCGCCCTCTTCGCGCTCGACGGGACTTTGGCAGATGGGGCATTGCGCGGGCAGGCGGTAGGGCGGGTAAAGCGGCGTGCCGTTTTCAGAGTGCGAAGCCTCCCGCTCTCGGGACGGCACTCCGCCGAACAAATCGGCTTGGCCGTCTGAAACCGTTGGCGCGGCCTGCATCGGGCGGCGCTCGAAAATCACGCGCACCACTTCGGGAATCACGTCGCCCGCGCGGCGCACGACCACGGTGTCGCCCACGCGCACGTCTTTGCGCGACACTTCGTCTTGGTTGTGCAGCGTGGCATTGGTAACGGTAACGCCGCCGACAAACACGGGCTGCAAACGGGCAACGGGCGTTACCGCGCCGGTGCGGCCGATTTGCACATCGATGGCTTCGACGGTGGTGAGTGCTTCTTCGGCAGGGAATTTGTGCGCAATTGCCCAGCGCGGCGCGCGCGAGATGAAGCCCAGTTCGCGCTGCTGCGCTAGGCTGTTGACCTTCACGACCATGCCGTCGATTTCATAGGGCAGTGTGGGGCGTTTTTGCTGCATCTGTTCGTAAAAGTTTAAAACTTCGGCGATGCTGTCGAAACAGCCGTAATTGCCTTCGGGCAGGCTGAAGCCGAGTTCGCCGCAGTAAGCCAATTCCTGAATGTGCGCTTCACAGGATACGCTGCCTTGCTGCCGCGCGATGCTGTAAGGGAAAAAATGCAACTTGCGTTGCGCTGTGATGCGCGAGTCGAGCTGGCGCAGGCTGCCGGCGGCGGCGTTGCGCGGATTGGCGAAGGGCTTTTGGCCGCTTTCTTCTTGGCGGCGGTTGAGCGCGGCAAAATCGGCTTTGAGCATCAAGACTTCGCCACGGATTTCAATCAGTGCGGGCGTGTTTTCACCGTGCAGCCGCAGCGGGATATTGGACACGGTTTTCACGTTTTGTGTTACGTCTTCGCCTGTTGTGCCGTCGCCGCGAGTGGCTGCCTGCACCAATACGCCGTCGCGGTAGAGCAGGCTGATGGCGAGACCGTCGAACTTGGGTTCGATGACATATTGCGGATGTGCGCCGCCCAAGCCGCCGCGCACGCGCTCGTCAAACGCCAGCATTTCGGCATGGTCGAACGCGCCTTGTGCGTCTTGCGGCGAAAAGGCGTTGGTGAGCGAGAGCATGGGGACTTCGTGGCGCACTTCGTCAAAGCCCGATAAAGGCGCGCTGCCGACACGCTGGGTGGGGCTGTCGGGCAGTTTCAACTCGGGATGCGCCGCTTCGAGGGCTTCCAGTTCGCGAAACAAGCGGTCGTATTCGGCATCGGGCACGCTGGGCGCGTCAAGCGTGTAGTATTCATAGCCGTAGCGGTTGATGAGGTCGGTTAATTCGCGGATTTTTTGTGCGGTGTCGTTCATGGCGTGATGGGATGGGGGTTTCAGACGGCCGTCTGAAAGCGCGGTTTCACAATGATTGGGGAAAGGTGTTTTTTACGGGCTGTTCAAAGGCCGTCTGAAAACTTTTCAGACGGCCTTTTGCGTTCAGACGGCCTGCGGCGGCGTTTACGAAAACAGGCGCTGCGCCAACTCGCCGCCGGGTTCGATGCCGACTTTCAGCATTTCGTCCTGGCGGGCAACAACGTAGCGGCCGACGTCTTTGAGCCATTCCATCGACAGCTCTTCCAGTTTGTCGTTCACCAAATCCAAGCCCAGTTCGCTGGAAAAACGCACGGTCAGATCCATGAAGCGGTCGAAGTTTTTGCTGCCTGCGGGCACGTTGGGAATGTCGAACAGGATGCTGAAGCCTTTGTAGGGCTGCGAGGCCAAAAGGGCGGCGGTGAAGGCGCTGCCGTCCATGGTGACGATGCTGAACAGCGTGCGGCCGTCGCCGCCGTCGAGATGGAAGGCGCCGTCGTGGCCGAGGGCGAAGCCTGCGCGCTCCACGGCGGCACGCAGTTCGCTGCCGCTGACGGAAGTGCGCGAAATCAGGTGCATGGCGATGGTTTGGTCAACGCGCTCGCACAATTCGTCGAGCGGGCGGGCGGTTTCGAGGAAGGCGGGGATGTCCATCAGTTTCATGCCGGCATCAAGCTTGGCGGCAAATTCGTCCACCTGGCGGCCGAAATCTTCCAACTCCTGCGTGGTGGCCAAACCCTTGCGCGAGATGGCCTGCATCGCGACGATAAAGCCCTGGTAGTAGACATTGGGCACGGGTTCGACTTCCTGCCACAGGCCGTCCATGGTGCAGCCGACGATGCGGAAGCGGTGACGGCCGGAGAAGCGCGGCAGGGTGCGAAATTCCTGCGGCTCGCGCAGGGCGATGTAGGCCATGTAGTCGAAGCGCGGCTCGAACCAGGGCAATTCCTGTTTGACCATGTCGTCCAAGTCCATCAGCAGGCGGCCTTTGCGGGCGGCTTTTTCCTGCGCGTGTTCGGGGCTGCCGACGGTGGCGAAGGTGTAGGCGTTTTCGGCCGTGCCCTCTTCTTGCAGGACGGGCTCGTTTTCTTCGGCTTCGGGTTTACGGTCGGAGAGAATCTGCGCCATGACTTTGGCGGCTTTTTCGCGGGCGAGGCGGCGTTCGCGTTCGAGTTTTTCGGCAAAGGAGAGCGGGCGGCGTTCTTCCTCGCTTTCTCCTTCTCCGTCTTCTTCGTTTTCCGCCGCGGCATCGGCGTTTTCAGACGGCCTCTGCACTTCGTCGAACAGGTCGGCGGCATTCGCTTTGATCTGCGGCGCGGCAGGTTTTTCAGACGGCTGCGGCGGCGTTTCGGCGGCGGGCGTTTCGATTTGGGAAACGTCGGCTTCTCGCACGACCACCAGCGGCTTGCCCTGTCTGCCCTGCCCGTCTTGTCGGAAGTCTGCCGCACCGTGCGTTTTGCCGTCGCGCACCGACTGGGTGTGGCTTTCCATCAGGGCGTCTTTGTCGGAGCTGCCGAACTGCTCGCGCATACGGCGGCGGTATTGGTTTTCCTGATACATGTTGTAGGCGATCACGCCTAGGATAATCAGCAGGCCGAACGCCGCCGCAATCCAGATTTTTCCGTCCATACGTTTGTCTGCGTGTTGTGAATCAAACGGCGGCGATTATAACGGAAAACCGCTATCTTCATCACTTTTGCCCTGCCGCCGCTTTCAGACGGCCGTTTGGAAACCCCATGCGGCCACAGCGTCCCAATCGAAAAAACGGCCGGGGTCGCTTTTGCGGCCGGGGGCGATGTGCTCGTGGCCGGTCACGGCTTCAATCGGATACTGCGCACAAAGGGCAGCCAACAGGCGGCGCAGGCTTTGGTATTGCGCGTCGGCAAACGGCTCGAAGTCGCAGCCTTCCATTTCGATGCCGACGGAAAACAGGTTGCATTTTTCCCGCCCGCGAAACGACGACACGCCCGCGTGATAGGCCGTGTCGTCGCAGGAAACAAACTGCACCGTCTCGCCCGTACGCGCGATAAAAAAATGGCTGGACACGCGCAAGTCTTTAATCACGCTGAAAAACGGATGCTCTGCTTCATCAATATTATTGGCAAACAGCTTTTCCACCGCGCCCGTGCCGTATTCGAAAGGCGGCAGCGAAATATTGTGTATCACCGCCAACGTGACGCGCTCTCCTGCGGGGCGCGGTTCGCAGTTAGGCGAAAATGCCTGCCGCGCGCCCTGCCAGCAGCCTTGGTTCCATTCGTTCATCGTTTTGCTCCAATGTTCGTGCAGGCCGTCTGAAAAAGCATCTGACGGCCTGCACACGGAAGATTGGTTTTCAGACGGCCTCACATCAGCCAGCCGTCGGGCGTAACCGGACGATTGTCGAACAGGCGCACGATGCCGAGGACAACACGGAAGAGATACCACAGCGAAGCCAGCCAAAGTATCGGTATGCCGATAAGGATAACGGCCAGCACGCCGCCGACGGCAAATCCCAGCAGCGTGCCCCAAAACGTGCGGATCAGAAAACGGATATGGTCGGCGTAAAACGTACCCGCCATATCGTCGCCTTTGACATAGGCGATGATAACGCCGATCAGCGCCGCCATGCCGCCGGTGAACACCGCCGCCGCATACAGGCCGTAAATCACATACATATAGTTGCGCCGCCGCTCCTCCGCCGCATCGGGCACGCCGTCCTGCCGCGTTTCCACGCGCACAGGTTCAACATCGATCACATCATCGCGCGCATTGCCGTTTTGTCTGTCCATTGCCGCTCCTTCGCCGCACAAAATGTCAAAAGCCGCACTTTACCCGCGCCGCGCCGACGAAGCAAACCGGCCGTCTGAAATTGCCCGCCGCAGCCGTTGCCTTTATACTGCCGCCCTTTGTTTTTCGCCTATCCCGTTATGAAAAAAGTGTTTTATACGGTTTTCGCCGCCCTCGCCCTGGCAACCGTCGCCTTTGCCGCCCTGCTGTTCGCGCCGAAAACCCGCCCCGAACCCTACCGCCTCAAAATCGGCAGCGGGCAAGGCATCTTTGCCGTCGGCAGCCGCCTCGAAGCCGACGGCGTTATCTACAGCCGCCACGTTCTTACCGCCGCCGCCTACCTCACCGGCACCCACAACACACTGCGCGGCGGCAGCTACAAACTGCCGCAAAACGCCTCCGCCTGGCAGATTCTGCAAAAACTCAAACGCGGCGACACCGACACCGTCACCATACGCATCATCGAAGGCACGCGTTTCGCGCAAATGCGCAAAATCATCGACAACACCGCCGACCTGCAACACGACACCGCAGGCTGGAGTGACGAGCGCCTGCTCAAAGAAATCGACCCCGAAGCCCCCGCCGCGCACGCCGAAGGCCTGTTTGCCCCCGACACCTACGAAACCGACGCCGGCGGCAGCGACCTGCAAATCTACCGCCTGGCCTACCGCACCATGCAGAACAACCTCGCCGCTGCCTGGGACGAGCGCCAAAGCGGCCTGCCCTACAAAACCCCCTACGAGCTGCTCACCATGGCCAGCATCATCGAAAAGGAAACCGCCCACCCCGACGACCGCCGCCACGTCGCCGCCGTCTTCGTCAACCGCCTCAACGACGGCATGCGCCTGCAAACCGACCCCGCCGTTATCTACGGCATGGGCGACGCCTACGCCGGCCGCATCCGCAAAGCCGATTTGCAGCGCGACACCCCCTACAACACCTACACCCGATCTGGCCTCCCCCCCACCCCCATCGCCCTGCCTGGCAAAGCCGCCCTCGAAGCCGCCGCCCACCCCTCGGCGGAAAAATACCTCTATTTCGTCTCCAAAATGGACAAAAGCGGCAAAAGCCAGTTCAGCCACACCCTCGACGAACACAACGCCGCCGTACGCCGCTACATCCTGAAACAAAAATAGACTTTCAGACGGCCTTCCTGTTTACAGAAGCCGTTTGCAAACGGTGAGGCCGTCTGAAAACGTGAGGCCGTCTGAAAACGTGAGGCCGTCTGAAAACGTGAGGCCGTCTGAAAACG